>JABLXW010000015.1 GCA_013177945.1 Bacillota bacterium | reverse complement strand
CAGCTCCTCACCACGGTATACCCGTTTTCTTCGTAAGTCCACTTTTTCTCCGTCTTGCCCATTGTGTTCACCTCTCTACCATACAGTTTATATTCCTCTTTAGCTTGACACCCAATTTACCTCTCCGCTGCAAGGAAGCCTTGCTCAGCATGAATAAGGTAGCGCCGTTGCACCTCTTCCTGCTGCCTGACCCAAACTACACATATACAAAAGCTGCCAGGGATAGGCTTCTTGCAATACTCATGCCAAGAGCTTCTCGCCAACGGCTGTGTCAAAAAGTCTTCCAGGCGTAGATCCTGGATCCCGGCAAAAACACCCGTTCTTTTCACATTGGGAATTTCAGTTCCAAAAAAGAAAAAACTTTTTTCAGGTTAAGAATTTACCGAAAAACTGCAAAAACCGGGCCAAAAGGTTCTGTCCCTTTCAGTCGTACACGAAAAAGCTGCTAGATACTTTCTCCGATTGAGTAGACTTTTCCAAGATATTTCCCAATACCGTAATAAGAAGTGCTACACGGCATTAAGAGCAGCGGTTTTAATCTCTCTATATCCGGAATATCACCGTTTCCAAGCATTGCCTCCTCTATTTTTACATCCAGAATCTCACCGATAAATGCAGTGTGCGATCCAATTTCAACGTAATTAAGCAGCCTACATTCGATAACGCAGGGAAATTCCTTTATATAAGGGGCATCCACCATATCACTCTTTACAGGTATAAGCCCTACTCCTGCCAACTTATCATGTTTTCTCCCGGTTTTAATCCCAAAATAATCTGTTTCCTCTATGTAATTTTCTGAGGGGATATTAACGGTAAAAGCTTTCTTTTCCATTATGTTGGCACAGGTATATCTATCTCTCCTGAAGGAAACGAAAACAGCAGGCGGATTAGAAGCACATATGCCCACCCAGGCTGCCGTTGCCATGTTCGCCCTGCCTTTACTATCGTACGTCCCAATAACCCATACAGGAGTGGGATAAGCGAGCGCCCGCGCACCAAGTGATTTTTTTATAATGCAACACCTCCAAATCCTCAAGAGAGCAGGCCGGTGTGTAAAAGAAGGCATTCTCTCAGATTCAGGCTCATTCCATCGCGAGCTACTACAACACCCTGATGCCTGGCCGCTTCTTTCTCAAGCTCTTCGCTGGTTACCGGCCGGCTGTAATGTATGGAAAGGTGTGTGAGCACGGTTCTTTTTGCTTCCACCTGTCTTCCAAGCTGGATCGCCTCTTTTACCGACATGTGGGCCTCCGGAAACCAGTTTTCGCCGTAAAATGTGGCATCGCACACAAGAAAGTCGACACCGCGAACTTTTCTGGCCGTTGCTTCCGGCAGACCGGCAGTATCGGGGAAGTAGGCGATTTTGCTGCTGCTTGATTCGATCAGAAATCCTGCCGTTTCCACGCTATGGTTGGCCGGCAGAGGGGTTATATATATCCCGCCGAATCCATAACGCTGGAAAAACTGCCAGGGAGCTGAATGAAACACATCTGCCAGGTTGGGAAAAACGGTTTCAAACTGCATCACAGCACTCGGTGGCAGGTAGAGGGGAAGCTTTTCTTTCCGCTCGAGCTTTACATAATACTCGAGCTCGCCAAGGCCGGAATAGTGATCGTAATGCCAGTGGGTAAGAAAAACACAGTCGACACTGGTTATCATTTCCCTCACAAGCTGACTCCTGAGATCGGGTGAGGCATCCACCAATACCGTCCCCGCACCAGTCTCCACCACGGCACAGCTGCGGGTGCGTGCATACTCTTTTTTACTTCTTGCTTCCAGGCACCCTGGGCAGCTGCAGAAAAAGGAGGGTACACCTGTGCCCGCTCCCGAGCCTAGTATTCTAAACTGTAGCCTGACCGACACTTTTGTCTAACACCCCTCGAACATCATCGGCAGCGGCCTGCAGGTTCCGCGGTCCGGGCAGTCATCGCACTGTACATCATACGGAGAAGCAAGGTTTGAGAAGCTGCAGGGTCTGAACCCGTGCTTTATGTAAAAACTTGCAGCCTCTCCTCTCGCCACCGTGGTAACTTTATAAGCTCCCGGCACAATGCTTGCACAGCGGCAATACTCCCCGGGACTGCTGATAATCTTGGACAGCAACAAACCGCCTACCCCCTTCCGGCGCAGTCCATTTTTTACTCCAAAAACTTCAAGGTGAAAGTAGTCCTTTCCCGTTTGTACCAATCTTCCTACCGCACAGACCTCCCCTGCCGACTTTAAAACCACATAATCCTCGACCTCTCCGAGCATTCCCATTTTGTGTTCGGACAGGAGCCTCCGAACACCCTCTTCATCTGCTTTTCTGGCGAATGAAATAATGTACTCCAAAAATTCGCCCCCCTATTTTCCCCCATAAAGCCATGCTTCCTTTTCCTTCCATCGCTTTTCAAGTTGAAGCCCCAGTTTGGCTTCTTCCTGCGCGCTCATCCACTCGCTTTCTTCACCCGGGAGGCTCCTTCTTACCGCAGCCTGTAAGAACACGCACCTGAAACAGGCGCAACCGATGAGGACCAGGATGGCTTTGGCCGCTAACAGGGCCGGGCTGTTGCCGAAGAGATACATGATCAACGGCATCAATGCCCCTGCCACAACGACACCCCACCAGAATTTCACCCTCAAGTCACCCTGTAAAATGCCGGCGACCGCCCTTCTTGCTTCTTCGACACCCGTGTTTTTGATACCCAACAGGTATCCCGTCAACAAGATCACCTGAGCGACTATAAAGCCGAACCAGATGCCGCCGTTAAGTTTCAGGATGGCCGGACTTTGCGCCTCCCCGAGTATAACCGACATGAGAATCACGCCGGCAATGCCGCTTGAGGCGCCATTTACCAGAAACAACGGCACCAGGCCACTTCCGTTCCAGAACGCCCGTCCTCTGGCCTCCCCTAGCTCCAGTCCGGGGTAGGCCACCAGCCCTACCGCTGCAATGATCCCCAGCACCGCCAGGACTTCCCGCAACCCGTAAGCCGGATACCAGGGAACAAAACTAAAGAAAGTAGTTGTATACACAAGAGCAATGACCATGAACGCACTCATCATCATTGCGCCCAAACTCATGATAGACGAAGGCTTAGTCATCACCAGGTAGAACTTCGTCTTATCACCAAGCTCTACAGTCAATAACAAAGCACCAATCCCCGTTACAATTAGCGCAACAAGGCTCACCCAGCCGTTTATTTGGCCGGCCAGAGCAACCCCGGCCAGGTCGAGAACAGCTGCGATAACAAACATCATGGCTCCCAGCGCAGCCAGGAAAAAATATCCTGCAGCAAGAGATCCCCAGTATTCCTGTTTTGTCTCCATAACTGTCACCTCTCTATGGAAAGATATAATAAACCGCCGGTCTCGTCCCCAATTCCTCATGCAGGGGCCTCGCACTCTTCTTGCGTATCAGCTGCACAATCTCACTGTTAGGGTCGTCAAGGTCTCCGATATAGCGAGCTTTCAACTGGCAGGTCTCTACACACCTTGGAGCCTTTCCCTCATCAAGCCTGTCGAAACACATGATGCATTTTTCTACAATACCTTTTTCTTCGTTGTAATGCCGCACTCCATAAGGGCAGGCAACCATGCAGAACTTACAGCCGACGCATTTCAGCTCGTCAACAACCACGATCCCGTCTGCCCGTTTGCGGCTGGCTCCGGTGGGGCATCCGTCAACACAAGGAGCATCTTCACAGTGCATGCAGGGAACAGGCAAGAAATAAGAAGTTAAGTTAGGATATTCCCCCACGGGCCCCACCCGTAGCACCCTGTTCCACCTCTCCCCAAACGGTAGATTGTGCTCTTGCTGGCAGGCCACAGTGCATGCGTGACAACCGATACATTTTTTTAGATCTATTAACATTCCCCAGCGCATTAGCTGCCCTCCCCCACCTTAGAAATCCGACATCTGACGCCGCGCGTGCACCAGCTTCCGCAGGCCTCGTCGCAGGTGTCAGGGTCATCGTCAAGGCAGACGTTGATATTGGATTCAAAAACTCCCATGAGTACCGGTTCTTCGATTTCTTTCTCAGGATACCACCAGCCTCTTTCCGCCTGAATGGTGTCCGGCGCTACCGCCGCAGTTAAAACCGCCCTCTGTTTAACTTTACCGGTCGGTGTTTCGATCCAGATCCAGTCGCCGTCTTTGATTCCGTACTGCTCCGCCAGGCGTGGATTAATGGCAACCCTGGGATAGGGGCTTACGAGCCTTAACCTGGTTATTTCACGGTGTTCCGAATGGAAAAAGGGATTGAACCCTCCGCCGGCAATCAGGGTAAGCGGATACTCCTCAGCCAGTTCCGGCCTGGCTTCAGGGCTGAACGGCGGCTCCACATAATGCGGCAGGGGGTCGTAACCCAGCCTCTCCAGTGTGGAGTTTTTCAGCTCCACCTTCCCGGATGGTGTCGCAAATCCCCGGGTCAGGTATTTCCTGTATTCCCTGGGCGCAAAGTCGTAGCGGTATTTTTGAACGAATTCTTCGTAGCTCTCTATTTCGTAACCGAGCTTCTCAAGACGGTATTTGAAGACTTCTTCGTCGGTTTCCCAGGGCCAGTATTCTTCCTGCCCGAGCCTGATGCCGAGTTCTCTCCAGAATTCATAGTCGGTTTTGCGTTCGTACAGGGGCTTGATTGCCCTCTCCGAGGCTACCAGCCAGTCGGAAACGCCGTATGTTGTGGTCAGTACTGGCCTTTCCAGCCAGGATGCTGCCGGCAACACGTAGTCCGCAAGTACTGCTGTGGGTGTCATCCAGTATTCCATGACTACGAGGAGGTCGAGGTTTTTCAAGGCTTGATAGACCAGCTTGGTGTTGGCGTAGGATACCAGGGGGTTGTCGGCCAGCACTATCGCTGCTTTGACGGGGTAGGGTTTTCCGGTGGCCATCGCCCGGAATAATACCGGCGGGTTGGCTTCGCAGAACCATTCGGCCGGTATGCTCTTCCCCCAGACCCGCACCAGGTTCTCGGTTATCAACTGATACCCCGGCCAGCTGTTGAGCTTGAACCGGTCGGACCCCAGCTGCTTGGCTCTCTGCTCCTCTGGCAGCTTTTCGTTGAGTTCCATTTCCCAGTCTGTGATGAAGGTGGGGTGGGGTCCGGGCATGACGTCCCCTCCGGGCACGTCGAGGTTGCCGCAGATCGCCCTCAGGGCTACTCTCGCCTGGGCTCCTGCGGTGCTCCCTCTCCCCAGCTGATCGGTGGCTACTCCCCACATGATGCAGGCTGGCTTGGAGGTTGCGTACATCCTGGCGGCTTCTATTATCAGTTCGGCTGAAATCCCGGTCTTCTCTGCTGCCCATTCGGGGGTGTATTCCTGCACCCGCTCGGCCAGCTCTCCAAAGCCTACGGTCCACTCGCTTACGAATTCCATGTCGTACAGCCCTTCGTTGATGATGACGTTGAGCCAGGCCAGGGCCAGGGCGTTGTCGCTGTTCGGCCTGATGGGCAGCCAGAGATCGGCTTTTGCGGCTGTTTCGCTGAAGCGGGGGTCGATGACGATGATTTTGGTGCCGAAGGTTTCTCTGGCCTGGAGCAGGCCCCGCATCTCCGGCAGGTACGAGGCCCCGGGATTATGGCCCCATACCACCACGCATCTGGCTCCGTTCATTACTTCGGCATCGAAGGAGCCCCATCCATATGAAGAGGTCTCTGCTAAAAAATTGGGTATCCAGCAAACCGGCGCCGTATGAGCAACGTTGGGGCTCCCCAGCAGGTTAAAAAAGCGCCTGCGTGCAAAATCATCGGTCCTATTGGTGCCACCGATAGTTGAAACGGTCTCGGCGCCGTACTGTGATATTAACTGCTTAAGCCTCTCAGCAATATCATCCAGCGCTTCTTCCCAGCTCACCCTTGCAAACCGGCCCGAGCCTCTTTCTCCGACTCTTTTCAGCGGGTAGTTAATGCGATTCGGGTGATACAAGTGATCAAGCGCCGAGACCCCTCGCGAGCATTGGGCCCCCTGGTTAAAGGGATGCTCTGGATCCCCGATTACTTTAATCACCACCCCGTCCTCGACATAGGCCAGCATCCCGCAGTTCATATGACAAAAGTGACACGCGACCTTTTTTATCTGGATCATTACCAGTCCCCTCTCTGTTTAACTTCGATAATTGTTCTTAAAGCAAGCTACCCGCGCATTCACATTCTGCAGCCCCTGCTTCTCTACAATTACAACCAGCGACGTTCCTTTTCATCAAATCTCTCCTTGACTGCTACAGATCATCCCCCCCACCATGCTACTGCTTGTCCGCTTCATCTTTTTCAAATCCTGATTCTCAGCTGGATAGCCTTTTGGGGGCACTGCCCGACGCAGGTATAACAGGCACTGCATTTATCAACCAAAACAGGACGCGCCTTTCTTGCACCTTTTGCTTCGAACATTTCGAAAACCGCAACGGGGCAGAAAGCCTCGCACAAACCGCATCCATTGCACTGCTCCTGGTTCACCTGCAATTCGACTCTGCCGTTTACTTTTTCACTGGGTTTCCGGATATTATCCATAACCGGGTGCATATAGATCTTTTTTCTTTCCTCAGGTATGCTCTTTAATGACAACTGTTGAAGTGCCTTAACCAGCAATTGAAGCTGCCCATAGGGTATAGAGATATAAAGCTCAAAGTCATCTATCTCACTTGAAGCGCGGGCCCCATAACAGCCGAAGGAAATGTTCATTTCCCCGGTCTGCATAACTTTGACTGTCAGATCGGCACAGGTGGAGTTGTACCCGGAGGTATTGAACACCTGCCTTTTTCCAGACGTATAAGTCTGGGCACAGCAAAGCCACATCGCCTGTTCCGGCCAGAGCGTAAATATAACCACGTCAGGTACAAACGTTGCTTTTTCCAGCGGTGCCAGCACCGTTGCAGCATAGGTTCCGGGGGCAAATTCCGGCCTGCCGGCAATCATGGTTCTGGCGCACTCAAGATTCGGCAGCTTTTTGAAGAGCAGGTACAGTTCTCCTGATCTCAACTTTGGTGACATTTCCACAAGCCCCAGCACACCTGCTCCATCAGGGCATGCGTGCTTGCGGGGCGGCAGATACAGGCAGTTTCCCCGCCGGGCCACAATAATTGACTGGCAATGCCGGAGCGGCATCGGAGGCTCCATCAATCCTTCCGGTATTCCCTCCCCTGGCCTCATCAGTCGCAAGGCCACCGGCGACCACCGCAGACCCAGTATTTGTTGCAACGATTTTGCCAGTTGCTCATTATCCATTTATGCGAACTCCTTTTCCATTCTGCTCCACCCTGGTTTGCCGGTCACCTTATTCGGTTGGTTCTGGTTCTGTAAATATCTGCAGGGCCCGTGCCTTAACATCAGAGTAGTCTTCTTCATGTCCTAACAGGAGGTTCAATGCATGCCTTGCCTTTATGCCGGAGGGCTTACCGGCAAAATTAAGCACGCAGCTGAGACAATAAGCAATGAGAATTTCTGCGCCAGACTTTTCTGCCTCACTCAGCCTCTTCTCTACCAGTTTTTCCGCCAGCTCCGGCCTGAAATGGGAGACCTGCCCGCCGCTCCCGCAGCATGGAGCATCCCTCCCGCTGAAAGGCATTTCTACCAGTTCGTACCCGTCTTTTCGGAGCGCCTCACGCACCTGGGCAGCAAAAATTCCCTCAAACCTGTCGGGGCATGAGTCGTGCACCGTACACAAGGGCGCATTCTCCGGCATCTGTCTTTGAAAATCCAGAACCTCATAAACGGTCAGAACTTCTATTCCCTCCTGCTCCAGCAAATGGCGCAGGTGATAATAACATCCGGGGCAGGCTACTATAACTCTCTTGACGCCTATATGCGCCATCTTGTTCATCAGACTACGGGCTGCCTGTTCAGCCCTCTGCCTTAGTCCCATCTGGCTCAGAGGTTTTCCGCAGCAATCCGTAAGTATTCCCCGGCATCCGCATCCGGCTCTAAGCCTCCGGTAAACCTCCCTGGTCAACACCGGGGAATACGTCATCAGGGTACAGCCGGGGAAGAAACACGTTTCGGTGCCTTTACCTGCCGCGATATCACTGTAATCAATATTGTAGTAACGCCGGTACAGGCGCATGATGCTTTCTTCCCGGTCGGGAAAAAGATAGCTATACTCGTCGGGGTCTATTTCTCCTTTTTCAACCGCAACAATTCGCCTGGCAGCGAAGATAGCTGAGGGCTTCAGGCCGAGTGGACAAGCCGCTGCACACCTGTCACACAAGAAGCAGCTATAAGCTTCATAGGCCCCTACCCCGCCTTGCGCCAGCTCGCCCGGCGTTCCTGCTGCTTCAGCCAGCAAATCACATGCGCCCAAGCATAAGCCGCAATCCTGGCATTCTTGCGCCAACATAGCTAGCTGGCTATGCGGTTCTTTTCCCATATATTACCGCTCCTTATCAGGCTATAATCAGTCTAACGCTGTGACGGCGCTGCTGAAGCCACAAGCCCCATCTCCTCAACCGCTTTGATTGTCCTTTTTGGCAGGAAGACCGCAGTATCGTATCTTGCCGCAAGTTTCAGGGCGTTTAGCGCTGATATCAGGCTGGCCAGGTCAGCCGGGATATCCACATCAGGTATCATTTCGACAAGGCCGAAGGGGATGTTGCGCTCGGATGCTTTATAAACCAGTGCATCCAGGGCGGTAACGCCATCCCTGTTGTAAAACACCCCGTCGAATTCAAGGGGCGTGGTGCAGGTGTAACCCACAAGAGAAAAACCGCCCTCCTGGCAGGCGCCCTCCACTATGGCTGCACCTATGGGGGCACCGTTCCCCCCGAGCTTCTTCGCGGCCTTTTGGCCGGATTCGCTTGACGCCAGTCTCTCCAGTTTATTAACTGCTTCTCTTATCGTCGCAGGCTGCAATGACGGCAGGTCTCCGCCGACAATGAGCACACTGTCGGCCAGTCTGCCGCCGCATCCATCTTTCAATATATAATCGGCCGCATACTGCATGCACTGGTCAAAAGTACCGCCCTGATCGGCATAAACACCTTTGATCGCCCGCCGGTCAGAAACGGAGCCGAGCAATTCTTCCAGATGATCGCGGTCACCCTTTGCGTTGTAGCATATATAGAAATCCCCGCATGCCGAGGCAATGCAGGCGTCTATAACATCAAGCAAACAGGCTTCGTAAAACCGTTTTGCTTCTTCCGGTGTCAAGATGCCTCCGCCCTCGGTTGTAAGTCTTGTTTTGACATCTCCTGTTTTTGGTACTTTTGTGAAAACAACAATTGCACTTTGCACCTGGTTCCCTCCTCCGACTTAAAAACAAACGATAGCATTAACTCGTTTTTTGCAGCTTATTGACTCTAACTTGCAAAAAATATACCAGGTAGATGCAAGCCGAAAACTCGCATAAAACCAGGACATGCACCTGAAGTATACCCCTTTGACCAGTCTCGTTTTGAGATTCCAGTTAAGAATTGTTGGCCAATTTTATCTGGTAGCATAAGGGCATACCCTCTGCCTTCTATAATCAGGTGCTATATCAAATCATGTCCTGGAACAGCAGTCAAGCAGAAGTTGACAGCTTTCCTGGTTGAACAGCACCAGAGAGGAGGACGGCAAAAGGGATAACAAGCGCAACGGTATCCCGAGCGGGATCTCCTCACCCGTTTCGGCTCCATCAAAGACATGGTGGGAGATGCGCAACGGCAAATTCGAATCAAAGGTTTTTCCTCGCTCCAGGTGTAAGGGATCTTCGACAGACAGATCATCGAGTTTTTCACTGGGGGAATCAGCATCCGGAAAGTGAAGAGGTCCACCAGAGAACTACTGGGCAAAGGCTATTCCCCTGCCACCACTTCCAAGATTAACAAAAAAGGAAATCTCATTATGGGGAATCATGGACGGCCCGCCGGACCCGGAAAGTGCCTAAAAATGAGCAAAAAAGAGTTACCTGTTGGAACTATAAGTTTTTTAAAAGTCCTGGTTTCAAAATGAAACGGTTTTCTCTTATTGAAAAAATACGTTGTTCCCAGGCCCTGGATCCCTGGCAGCATTCCCCAACTTCCTTTGAGGCTCGCAAAAAGAAAACCGGGGGCAAGAAACAGACCTCCGGCCTCTTATGTTAAATCGGTGCAACAAGAAGCAATCCTGCCGTACAAATCACGAAGCATCCACCTTCGCTATCCGGCATAAAACACCGCGGGTGCACCAGCTTCCGCAGGCCTCGTCGCAGGTGTCAGGGTCGTCGTCAAGGCAGACGTTGATATTAAACTCAAAGATTTCTGCAAGATCAGGAGTTTTGCCTTCTCTCCCCACAGGCCAGCGGCTTTTTTCTGCCTGAATAACGCCTGGCGCCACCGCATCGGTGATCACTGCTCTCTGCCTGACTTTTCCGGCCGGTGTTTCGATCCAGACCCAATCATCATCTTGGATGCCGAGTTCCTCTGCCAACCGAGGATTAATTGCAACCCGCGGTTCCGAACGCATTGCCCTACCTTTCATTTTACCCCGTCCTTCCCCACGAAAACTCCCGCTGGTTATCAGGGCCAAAGGATAATGTCTCGCCAGCTCTGGGTTCGATTCAGGGCTGAACGGCGGCTCCACATAATGCGGCAGGGGGTCGTAACCCAGCCTCTCCAGTGTGGAGTTTTTCAGCTCCACCTTCCCGGATGGTGTCGCAAATCCCCGGGTCAGGTATTTCCTGTATTCCCTGGGCGCAAAGTCGTAGCGGTATTTTTGAACGAATTCTTCGTAGCTCTCTATTTCGTAACCGAGCTTCTCAAGACGGTATTTGAAGACTTCTTCGTCGGTTTCCCAGGGCCAGTATTCTTCCTGCCCGAGCCTGATGCCGAGTTCTCTCCAGAATTCATAGTCGGTTTTGCGTTCGTACAGGGGCTTGATTGCCCTCTCCGAGGCTACCAGCCAGTCGGAAACGCCGTATGTTGTGGTCAGTACTGGCCTTTCCAGCCAGGATGCTGCCGGCAACACGTAGTCCGCAAGTACTGCTGTGGGTGTCATCCAGTATTCCATGACTACGAGGAGGTCGAGGTTTTTCAAGGCTTGATAGACCAGCTTGGTGTTGGCGTAGGATACCAGGGGGTTGTCGGCCAGCACTATCGCTGCTTTGACGGGGTAGGGTTTTCCGGTGGCCATCGCCCGGAATAATACCGGCGGGTTGGCTTCGCAGAACCATTCGGCCGGTATGCTCTTCCCCCAGACCCGCACCAGGTTCTCGGTTATCAACTGATACCCCGGCCAGCTGTTGAGCTTGAACCGGTCGGACCCCAGCTGCTTGGCTCTCTGCTCCTCTGGCAGCTTTTCGTTGAGTTCCATTTCCCAGTCTGTGATGAAGGTGGGGTGGGGTCCGGGCATGACGTCCCCTCCGGGCACGTCGAGGTTGCCGCAGATCGCCCTCAGGGCTACTCTCGCCTGGGCTCCTGCGGTGCTCCCTCTCCCCAGCTGATCGGTGGCTACTCCCCACATGATGCAGGCTGGCTTGGAGGTTGCGTACATCCTGGCGGCTTCTATTATCAGTTCGGCTGAAATCCCGGTCTTCTCTGCTGCCCATTCGGGGGTGTATTCCTGCACCCGCTCGGCCAGCTCTCCAAAGCCTACGGTCCACTCGCTTACGAATTCCATGTCGTACAGCCCTTCGTTGATGATGACGTTGAGCCAGGCCAGGGCCAGGGCGTTGTCGCTGTTCGGCCTGATGGGCAGCCAGAGATCGGCTTTTGCGGCTGTTTCGCTGAAGCGGGGGTCGATGACGATGATTTTGGTGCCGAAGGTTTCTCTGGCCTGGAGGATCTTTTTCATTTCGGTAACATAAGAAGCTCCGGGATTAAAACCCCAGATTACTATACATCTGGCCCCGCCCGTGACGTTACTGTCAAAGGCGGCCCAGCCATAGGATGATGCCTCTACCAGAAAATTGGGGATCCAGCAAACCGGAACCGTATGACAAACATTGGGGCTTCCCAGCAGGTTGAAGAAGCGCCTGCGCGCCAGATCGTCGGCACGGTTGGCGCCGTTTATGGAGGATATGGCCTCGGCGCCGTACTCTTTTTTGAGCTGGACCAGGCGCCCGGCGATGTCATCCAGCGCTTCTTCCCAGCTCACCCTTGCAAACCGGCCCGAGCCTCTTTCTCCGACTCTTTTCAGCGGGTAGTTAATACGGTTCGGGTGATTTAAATCTTCCAGCGCTGAAGCCCCTTTCGAGCATTGTGCTCCAATATTAAAGGGATAACCGGGATCCTCCGCAATTTTTATGATTACGCCGTTCTCGAGGCAGGCCAGCATCCCACAGCTCTTGTGGCACAGGTTGCACGCCACCTTTTTAATCTCCCTCATTACAACCCTTTCTCCTTGCTTTAATATTCACCACTTCTGATTATCAGCAGAAATATCGAGACGGCCCCTCGTGCACCTCCCACTCCGCTTCTTTAAAAACCTGGCGACACTTCGGAACGTCAAATCCCCTGTGTTTTTCTGTTTTCTGCTCCGTGTCGCGGGGATTGCTCCCGGCTTCAGCCCATATAATATTAGCTCCGGCTATAGCTCCCGGTACATTGGGCTCATGTGTGCAGTTTAAAGGAACTCCGTATCCCATAGCCAGCCGTACTACAGCAACATACAGCGCCATCCTCAACTCACTAACCATTCCGAAACGTTCCAACTCAGAACCGGGGACATTTATGCGCCTCATCGCTCCGGCAAACACAGGATTAATATCCCTGCAGATTAAAGTCTTTTCCACCAACTCTTCAATCGTGTGCTCTGGACCGATAGGCTCGACGCAGGTGCATATTTTTAGTCCTGCTTGCTTTGCTGCCTTAATCGTATTTAATCTCGTCGCGACACTGATACGGGTAACTTTGCCTTCGCCCAGTCTGACCGCATGGTAAATCGCGCTAATGCCGGCGTCTTTAAGGGCCAAGCCTCCTGATAGCCGAAATCCGGTAGATTTGCTATAAGAACAGTATCCTCTTTAAGATGTCTTTTAATTTCTCTGACTATTTTTATAAACTTTTCAAACTGAAAGGACGCAGTAGTCATCAAATATATGGCATTGGCTCCGTTTTTTTCAAAATTTTGGACTTTTTCCAGTATTTCTTCAAAGGACATGACATTCTGTTTTTGAAACACACGGTTACAGGCAGCAAACGAACAAAACAGGCAGTTATTGGAACACGCATTGTTATCTATACCAATCTGTCCATGAATTTCAGCCTTGCCATCAGAAGTCTCCTGGCTCATCTCACGGGCAGCAAACTGTATATAAAATGCTTCCTCGGAAAATGTGGGAACAGAAAACAATTCTCTGATCTCACCTGCATCAAGCTGCTTTCCCGCCCTCGCCCGGTCGACAATATGTTTGACATTACTTCCTGCAAACATTTTTGATCCTCCTCTTTCTGTGGCAGCTAACTTCATTATCCAGACGGCCCCTCCATCCAGCACCGAGGCTAAAGCGTCCATTCGCAGCCATACCGTTTTCTTCTCTGCTCTCAGCGTACCCCGGCATAACACTTACCTCATACCTTAAATCGCTCCACCTGTTCCTCCAAGCTTTTAGCCGCCCTCAAAACCTCCTGGGCGCTGGCGGCTATCCCTTCAGTGGAGGCAGACAATTCTTCGGCCGAAGCCGAAATTTCTTGAGCTGCAGCCGAAGTCTCTTCCGAGACCGCGCTGATGCTTTTGACCCGCTCCAATACCACGTCTTTAGCCTTCACAGTGCTCTCTACATGACGGTAAGTCTCCTCGATTACGGGCTCCATAGCAGCCACCGCATCCAAGATGTTGTCGAAAGATCTGATCGTGTTTTCCACATTTTCAAGCTGGGCCTCGACCTGCCTACCAACTTCCTCTGAAGTGCTCATCACTTCACCGGTTTCCGAGGCAATGGTACCAAGCAGCAGTCTTATCTTATCTGAAGAAGCCCGGGATTGTTCAGCCAGTTTACGGACCTCCTCCGCCACAACCGCAAAGCCGCGGCCCGCATCACCGGCACGTGCCGCTTCAATAGCTGCATTTAATGCCAAAAGATTCGTTTGGTCTGCTATATTGTTGATTACTTCCAGAATTTCGCTTACCTGATTTACTGAACCGCTTAAGTCGGTTAGTTTCTCCGCGGCAACTCTAAAAGTCTGGCGGACACCATTAATAGAGGCAACCAAGACATCCAGCTCTTCTTTACCCACCCCGGCCAAACGAGAGGTCTTTTCACTGCTTGCCTTAACGTTACCAAGCTCGCGATAAACTTTCTCTAAACTAGTGGTGATGTTTTCCATAAGCTCTAATATCTCCTGCAAATGCCCTGCTTGCTCAGAGGCCCCGGCGGCTACCTGCTGGATGGTCCTGGCTACTTCGCCGGAGGAGGAGGCAATCTCTTCCGATGCTGCGCTTAAGTTCTCAGAATTGCCGGCCAGCATTTTAGCCTCTTCTTTGATCCCTGAAAGCAGTGGTTTGATGCTGGCCTGCAGGCGGTCCACAGCCCTGGCCAACGTCCCTATCTCGTCCTGCCTGCGCAGAAACTTGTCTGGAACCGACCCTGTAAAGTCGCCATTGGCAATCAGCCCCAGCAAATCGACTGTCAGCACAAGAGGTGTGGTGATGGTTCTGGCCATCACATAAGTAAGAATTAAAGCAACAAGAATTATTACCACAGATATGATCAGCATAGAGCGTTTAAGGCTAGTCGTTCTTTCCAGCACCTCCGACACAGGGGCAGTCACAGCCAGGGACCAGTCGGTTCCCTCAACAGGTGAGTAGGCTATAATCTTATCTTGCCCCTGGTAGTTGTAGGTGGTAACGCCTTCCTCTCCCTCGGCCATCCTGGAGATCGCGGACCTTACGGATGCCATAGCCGGATCCGACCCGGCTAGTTTCAGCATGCTCTCTTCGGTCAGCACCTTTGTAGTATCTTTGTGGGCAAGAGTTTTGCCGGTGCTGTCTACGGCAAAGGCATAACCAGTCCGGCCGTAAGTGATGCCCGTTACCAGCTCACTAAAACTAGCCGCATCCACTATTCCTAACAGCGCACCCCTGATCTCGCCGGTGGTATAGTCGCGCACGGGTGAGACAAAAGCAAACACTACGGAATTGTCTTCTCTGCTGACAATCGTGCTGGAGACCGCTGTCCTGCCCTTAAGTGCAGCCTGGAAGCAGCTCTGCTCCGAAATTCTGCTCTTACTTCCGTCTGAAAAGACTACATTTCCTTCTCTATCGACGATACCGAGCTGTTTGAAGCCAAGGCTTTCTGCTGCCTGCAATGTATCCCTGAGGACCGCCAGTTTCTCCTCCAAAGTAGCCTCGCGGTCTTCCCACCTGCCGCGGACGGCACTTTGATTGGCCGTGCTCTCCACAACGTAGAAACGAGCCTTTACCCAGCCCTCTACAGTTTCGACCGCCTGCTTGATCAGCTTGGACATAGCCTGCTTCGCTTCATCTTCCAGAGCACTCCCGGCGCGATTTCCGCTTACAAACATCAGTACCAGGCACCCGATCAGCACAATCAACCCAAACAGCACAGTCATCCTGCTTCTCAAACTTCCCATAAGTTTTTCCATCATCATTACGCACGTCGCTCCGATTCATAGCTAAATCTAACCGGCAAGCGACCTTACTTTTTCCTCCCCTCTCAGGTTTGTTTTCTTTTGACCGTTACACAAATAGATTTGATATACAGCCTTATTCCCATTTGAATTCCGCTAAACAGGACAACCTCTTTCTTGGTACCCACGTCACACCCGTGAACACGAGTGCCCTAATTCCAGTTCTCTTGTTCAGGGCGGGCGCATTCTCTCCCTTTTCCCTGGAGGGTCTCCAGGGCGTGGGGTAGGGCCGGTAACACTACTTCCAGGTTCTCCCTGACCGCACGGGGGCTGCCGGGAAGGTTGATGATCAGAGTTTGGCCGCGGGTGCCGGCAACCGCCCTAGAGAGCATGGCATGCGGTGTCTGCTTCAGCCCCGCGGCCCGCATGGCTTCTGGAATGCCGGGGATGATCCGGTCGATGACCGCCAGGGTCGCCTCGGGGGTAACGTCCCTGGGCGAAAGGCCGGTCCCTCCAGTGGTCAGGATGAGATCTACTTTTTCCTTGTCGGCGAACTCGATCAGCTTTGCAGTCAGGATTTCTTTCTCATCAGGGACGACATCGTAGGCGGCAACTTCTCCTCCAACAGATGTCACCATTTCCCTGATGACCTCTGCGCTGCGGTCTTCCCGCTCGCCCCGGGATCCCCTGTCACTCGCCGTTAAAATGGCCACTCTCATTTGCCCGTCCCTTCTTCCTGGGGGATCTCGATGATTTCGATGCTATCTCCGACCTTGACGGGGCCTCCCTTGAGCACGCGGATGAAAATCCCTTCCCTCGGCATGATACAGTCCCCAGCCTGGTAGTAGATGGCGCACCTGGAATGGCATGCCTTTCCGATTTGGGTCACTTCGCCGATAGCTTCTGTTCCCAGGCGCAATTTTGTTCCGACCGGCAGGGTGATGAGTTCGATCCCCTCGGTGGTGATGTTTTCGGCGAAGTCTCCCGGGCCTACATCGAGGCCTTTTTGTTGCATTTTCCTGATGCTCTCCATTGCCAGGAGGCTGACCTGCCGGTGCCATGGTCCGGCGTGGGCGTCACCCTCCAGTCCGTGCTCGACCACCAGCGTCCCCTGGCCGACGTTTCTCTTGCGTTCTCCCGTGTTTTCACTGGTGCAAACCGCTACAATTTTTCCCATTGTTCTTCTCCCTCCCTGAGATATTTTCCGCTTTTGCCTCCAGATTTCTCCACCAAACGAATGTAACCGATGATCATGTCGCGGTCTACCGCCTTGCACATGTCGTATATGGTCAAGGCTGCCACGCTCACTGCAGTTAAGGCCTCCATCTCCACCCCTGTCTTTCCCTGGCACCTAACCCGCGCTTCGATCTCCACTGCGCTGCACTCCTGGTCACAGCGAAAGTCCAGGTCGATGCCGCTGATAAACAGCGGGTGACACATGGGTATCAGCTCTGAGGTGCGCTTGGCCGCCATGATCCCGGCCACCTGGGCAACTCCCAGGACGTCCCCCTTGGCGATCCCCCCGCTTTTGATAAGCTCGAGGGTTTCTGGTTTCATGAAGACCGTTCCCCGCGCCCTCGCCTCCCGGGTCGTTACGGGCTTTTCTCCTACATCGACCATGCATGCGCGGCCCGCGGCATTGAAATGTGTAAAGTCCGCCATCTTTTACCCTCCAATCTGGACCATCCCCCGCCCGCCGGCAGGAGCGCCCATCGCCTCGTGGTAGTTTGCCGGCTTAAGCCGCAGGGCCTTGAGGAACAGTCCCTGTAGTTCCTTTTCGGTGGCGCCGCTCCGCACCGCATCACGCACATCTACCTCACGCTGATCGTGGAGGCAGGGGCGCAGTTTGCCGTCTGCTGTAAGGCGGAGGCGGTTGCAGGAGGCGCAGAAGTGGCTGCTCATGGCGTGGATGAAGCCGATGGTCCCTTTGGCTTCCGGAAGGTGGAAATACTCGGCAGGTCCGCTCCCCTGAACGGTCGCGACGGGAATCAGTTCTCCCAGCCTTTTCTCTATCTTGCTCCGGACCTGCTCGCAGGAAGCAAAATTCCTCCCTGCCAGGTACCAGCTGGTGCCTACAGGCATCAGTTCGATGAAGCGAACGTGCACGGGGTAGTCAAGGGTCAGGCGGGCAAAGTTCGTCCATTCATCATCATTGATGTTGCGGAGGGCGACCACGTTAATCTTTACAGGAGAAAAACCCAGTTCCAGGGCCTGGCACACCCCGTCCCAGACAGCTTTCAGGTCCCCACCCCGGGTGATCCTGGCATATTTTACAGGGTCAAGGGTATCGAGGCTGATGTTGATCCGGCGCAGACCGGCGTCCCTAAGCTGCCTGCCCATTTTGGACAAAAGTGTCCCGTTTGTTGTCACGGATAAATCCCTGATTCCCGACAGCAACATTAAGGACTTGATAAAGGGTACAATACCTTTTCTAAGCAGTGGTTCTCCCCCTGTTAAGCGAAACCTGTTGATGCCCAGCCCCAAAGCTGCCCGGACAACGACCAGGATCTCCTCAA
The DNA here is from genome assembly GCA_013177945.1 of Bacillota bacterium. Taxonomy (NCBI): domain Bacteria; kingdom Bacillati; phylum Bacillota; species Bacillota bacterium. Next base: position 190,517 of record JABLXW010000015.1, on the reverse strand, counting down.
ATCGCAGGATTTCCTGGTGCGACTTGGGTTTTACTCCTTCCGGCGGCATGCAGTACAGGCACCTCAAATTGCAGCGGTCGGTTACCGAGATGCGCAGGTAGTCGATTTTCCTTCCAAACCGGTCCTCCACCTAATTCCCCTCCATATCTCAGAGTTAACGTCATTCTTGCATCCGGCCAAAGCACTTATTTAGAATTATCGTTCCTCTACACCCCAGAGGCCTCACCGCTATAGCATCACCGGAGATAGGCTCACCAATTCGACGAAGCAATTATCATGCCAGTAACAATGTTTAACCAGACCATCTTTCGAGATAGCAACTTCCATATCAGTAATCTAAAATCTAAATGAAACGAATACACCCAATTTTAAAAAGCGCCTCGCCAATGGCATCAAAAATTCAATCTCAGCCAGGCGCCGTAAACATCCTCGATGAACCTTTCCGCGTCGCGAATTACAGGAGTGTTTACCCGATGCCGTGAGTGATCTTCCGGTGCAGGGCTTAATCTCCCCTTTCTAAGATCCTCAAGATTTGGCGCTATATATTGAAAATGATTATCAAACAGCGCAGGGTTCGCCAAAAAAGCGGCGGCGACCACATCCCAGTTGTAAAAGCCGTTAAGGTGAAAAGCGGACATCATTTCGTCAAACCAGTGTTTGCACTTTTGAGCTATGTATCCGGCTGCGGGTTTACCACTCGCTAGAAGCCTGTGTTCAAAATCCTGTTTTGAAAAAAAGGCCTTGAGACAGTTATTTCCGGTGATGACGGAGAGGTTATTCCCGTTTTTCAAAACGCATTCGGCTGCAGCGGGATCACACGAGAAATTCAGTTCATCGAGAATCCTGCCGTTGATCATCAGGTCATCGGTAATTCCCCCCATAACGACGATTTCACAGACGTTTTCGAAAACCGTATTGTCCGATAGATATGCGGCATACAAATTCGTCAAAGACCCTGTAGCCAGGATGGAGATGTCCTTTCTGTTTGATTTTACCGTTTCCACGATGAAGTCCGACGCTTCACTTCTCAACACATCTTTCCCGGGACAACCCTTGAGAAGCCGGATGTCCGTTCTGCCGATCTCTTTTAAAATCGCGTCCGTATTAGAGTAAACGGTATCCACATCACTGTTGCCGTATGTTGTGGTTATTCCGCATATCTCAATGCCTCCTTTCCCCAAGAGGTAGAGTAACGCCAGCCCGTCATCCACGTCGCAGCCCTCTATCCCCATGGTATTATCACAATCGAAGATGATTTTTTTCATCAAGACAACACCTCGCCCGACACCCTCTTGATTCCACGTTTTCCTACACGGCTTGCCGGAGAATCCCCTCTAAAAAACCCGGCTCCAGGTAAGCCTTGATCTTTTCAAAGGTATCCGGGTTGCTTAAGGGCCGCCCCGGCTCGATATACTCGGTCCAGGCCATAGCACACCAGGAAACAGCCCGCAGATAATTGAAAAACTTGAACATTTCCACCCTTTCCCGCAGCGTTTTGGCCTGAGGACAGGGCGGGAGGTATTGAAGATAGGTGCTGATGAACAATTCCTCCTCTCCCCTGCTCAGGATGTAATTCTGCTTCCACAGGGTGGTTGTGGCGATCAGAAAATGGCTCAGATCCTGGGCAGGCTCACCGTATATGGGCTTTTCCCAGTCGATTAAATGGCAGGAGCCGGTTGCCGGATTCACAATGAAGTTGTGGGAGTTAACCTCGGTATTGATGACCCGCAGCCAGGGTTCCTCCAAAAGGTACTTTTCGTCTTTTTTCCGCTCCTCCGCCCTAAGTATGATCTTTCCCAGGAGGCCGGCAACCACGGGATCTGCCCGGGGGCAGGAAAAGTACTTATCCAGTAAACGAACCGCTTCATTATAAATCCCTGTCAGCGGCCCGGGCTCCTTGACCAGAAATTCCACTTCTCCGGCGGAAAATTCCATGCCGTGTATCCTGGCAAAGGTCCGTGCGGCAGTGGCCAGATCGCTGCGGTAGTCCAGCGGTTTACCCGGTAGGTATTCCATGACCAGGATACCGTACGGTATCTCTTGCCTGGTATCATCCAGGTAAAAGGCCCGGGGAGTAACCCCAGTAGGGCTCAATAATTGAAGAGCCCGGTATTCATAGGCGATCTGGTTGTCCAGATTCATCTGGCTTCCGGTATTCACCCTCAATACATACCTCTGCTCCCCCGACTGCAGGAGATAGTTCAGGTTGTACTCACCCTGGGCCAGAAAGCCGACCGTAACTCCTTGCCGGAGCCCCAAGGCAGACCTGAAACGGACACCGTCCACATACCGCTTAATGCCCGACAGCAACCGTTCGGCCAACAAATCCTTTCACCTCGCGCTTTTCCCGCCGCAGGCGGTAATGCTCCTCTCCGCCGGCGGCGTCGCCCTTATTAAAACAGGCCTTGTCCCAACGGATTTTCAACCCTACCCGGCTGTTTACGACCAGATCCGCGTGCCGATCTACCCTGACCAGGAACTCCCCGTCTCCGGTATCAACCCTCAACAGGCTGTGCCCGCCGGTGTACCTGTTTTCCACAACAACCCCTCTGAGATCCGGCTCCGAATCCACAAGTTCAATTGCTTCAGCCCGGATAAAGGCAACCACCTCGCCGGTCAGATCTACACCGGGAACGGCGAACTCACGCCCTCCGGTTTTAAACCTTCCGTTCTGGATAAAACCGGAAAGGGTGTTGCAAGGCCCGAACAGGCTGGCCACCTCCCGGGTGGCCGGTCGGTTATAGATGTTATAAGGGGTATCGCACTGGATTATTTTGCCGTCAAACATCACCGCTATCCGGTCGGCCATCAACATCGCCTCAAGCTGATCATGGGTCACCAGAACAATGTTCATTTTCATCTTTTTATGAATTTCCCTGATCAGCTCCCGCATTTCGTCCCTCAGGCGGGGGTCGAGGTTGGAAAGGGGTTCATCCAGCAGCAAAATCCGGGGTTCCAGGGCCAGCGCCCTGGCCAGAGCCACCCTTTGCTGCTGTCCCCCGGAAAGCTGCGCCGGATAGCGATTTTTCAGGTCGGGGAGTTGCACCAGCTCCAGCATTTCTCTTAGCTTGGCTTCCCGGTACCGCCTGCTGCAACCCGCCATCTTTAAACCAAAGGTTATATTTTCGCCCACCGTCATGTGGGGAAAAAGCAAATTCTCCTGAAAGACCATGACGATATCCCGTTTTTCAACCGGTACGGAGGTGATTTCCCGGCCGTCGATCAAGATCTCGCCCTGATCCGGAGCAATCAACCCCGCCAGGATCTTCAGGGTAGTTGTTTTGCCACAGCCAGAAGGCCCCACCAGGGTGATCAGCTCTCCGTCGGCGATCTCCAGGGACACCCCTCTCAAAACAGTCACCCCATTATAGGCTTTGGTCAGGCCGCGCAGCACAATCTCAGGCACTTTCTCACCATCTGCTCACATGTAATAAAAAGCCGTCTCCTCTTGCCGATCTTTAACGGTGTTTTCAATTACCGCCATCAGCAGCAAAGACGCCGCGATAAAGACCAGGCTGATGGCCGAGGCCACCACCCGGTCGCCTCCGTTGATATACGGAAAGAGAATGAGCGGAAGGGTGATTATCCTGCCGCCTCCGATCAGAAAGGTTAAAAAATACTGGGCAAAGGACACGTTAAAGATCAGAATACCGCCTGCCACCATGGCGGGATATAAAAACGGCAGTGTCACATAGATAAATCTCTGCCACCACCCGGCTCTCAGAACCCTTGCCTGGTCCTCCCACTTGCTTCCCATCGCCTTGTAACCGCTGGCGAAAATCCTGATTCCATAGGGCAACACCACCATGAGATGCACCAGGAGCACACCGGCAAAGGAATCCGCCAGACCGAATTTTATAAAGGCGGTATGCAGCCCCATCCCCACGGTAATGGAAGGGATGATGATGGGGGCCAAAACAAGCAACTCGATGAGCCCCTTCCCCGGAAAATCATACAGGCCGAGGGCCTTGCCGGCCGGAATGCTGATCACGAGGGCGCAAAAGGTAACGGCCAGAGAAAGAAGCACACTCATAACCAGGCCCGGCAACACCTTTCCATGAGGAGAAAACATATACAACCAGCCCCTCAACCCCAACCGGGTCGGGAGGATGGAATCGGCCGGCCACTGCCCGGTAAAGGCCCATAGAACCAGCACCGTAAAGGGAATGATCAGCACGGCCAGCAGGCAGGGCCCAAGAATACTCCTCGATCCTTTTCCCCTGAACATCCCACATCAACTCCACCGGCGCAGGTACCTGCGCATGGATACATAATAGACCGCCACAAGACAGGCACAAACAAGAGATACCAGGACGTTTATGACCATGGTTTCCGGCCTGTCGCTCAGCTGCGGCGATATATAGCTGAAATAAGCCCGGACCGGCAGAGTCTTCGGATAACTCGCTCCCAGCAGATAGGGTATTTCAAAAGCGCCAAAAGAATAGGCGAAGGTAATGGCCGAAGCAGATATTATACCGGGCATGCTGAGCGGCAGAACCACGTGATAAAAGACCTGCCTGGGGTTTGCACCCAGAGTTGCGGCGACATCCCCCAGTTTTCCAACGATATGCTTCATCACGGCATAGACCATCACTGCAACAAAAGGGGTCTCTTTCCACCAATAGATCAGGATGATCCCGACGGCATTCCGGGTGTAAAACAGCGCCGGAAAATCGGAAATATTTTCTATCAGGCCTGCCTTCAGCATCAGACGGGCGATCACTCCGCCCTGGGAGAAGAGAAACACCATCATCAGAGCTGCCACCAGGTGCGGCACGGTGATGGGAAGCTTATACAAAAGAGATATCAGCCTGTTCTTCGGAGCACACCGCACCAGGTAATTGGCCAGGTAAACCCCTGCGATGGTTGACAGCAGGGTGGAGGTGAAGGCGATATAAAAGGTCCCCCTCAAAGAAGCCCAGAAGTCGGGGCTGCCGAGCACCTGGCGGTAATAAAACAACGTAAACTCCTTCATCCCGATCACCGGGAAATACCCCAGGCTCTGAGCCAGGGCTAAAGTAAAGCCACCCAGGAAAAAGCCGACAAGAACAACCAGGGATGGAGCCAGGTAAAAATAGGGTTTGAACACTTCAGCGTAAAAGTTTTTCATGTCCATCGCCTATTTCGTTAACACATTTTTCTTCCATAAATCTTCAATCACAGGAATGTATGCCGAGCTAATTTCGGGCAAGCGGTGGCTCTGCAGTTCTTCCTCAGGAAGAGTTGCTACTCCCCGGTCCACCTTCTTCATTTGGGCGATATATTCCGGCTCCAGTTTGCTTACATCGAGGGCCAGCATATCCCCCCAGTTTTTCGGGTCATATTTGGATAACTGCGCCTCCGGGCTCAGCAGGAAGTTGGCCAGAACCATAGCACCTGCCTTGTTCGGGGCATTGAAGGGAATGGCCAAAAAGTGGGTGTTTCCGATGGTCCCCCGGTCCCACACGAAAGTACGCACCGTATCCGACAGCAACCCATTCTTAATCATGCAGGAAATTTCCGCAGGGTTATAGGTCATGGTGAAATCGACTTCCCCGTCGGCGAACAGCTGGTGCAGGGCCGCTATGGTCGAGGGATAGGTCTTGCCGCTGCGCCAGAGGTACGGCTTCATTTCGTTGCAGTAGTTCCAAAGCGCTGCCAGCTTCCGGTCCAGGGCATCTTTATCTACTTTTTGTACTGTAGGAAAGGCCTTATAACCGCCGCACAACTCATACATGAGCTGCCGCACAAAAACGCTCCCTGTAAAGTCCGGCAGTTCCGGGTAGGTAAACCGCCCCGGATGCTCCTTCACCCACTGCATCAGTTCGGCAGCAGATCTGGGCGGATTTTTGACCTTGCGGCTGTCATAGGCAAAGACAAACTGGGCCCTGCCCCAGGGCACCTCATAGCCGTTAACGGGATAGCCGAAGTCGTTGGCTATATCTGGTGCATTTTTATCTACATATTTCTGGAAATTGGGAAGCTTGTCAGCGAAGGGACCCCATAGCAAGTCGGCCTGGCGGGTGGTTCTGAAGTTTTCGCCGTTGATCCAGAGAAGATCAATCGATCCCTTTTGGCGGCCGGCCTGTTTTTCACCGAGAAGTTTGTTGATGAACTGATCCGCATCCATGGGCACCCGGTTAACTTTGACACCGTAATATTTTTCCATTCTATCCGCCACAAAGGTATCGACCCATTTGTTAATGCTCTCATTACCACCCCACATATAGAAATTCACCGTCGTTCCCCGGGCCTCTTTGAGTATTTGGCTCCAATCCTCATCGAGCAGGCTTTTCTCCCCCTCCGGACTCTTGGAACCGCAGCCGTAAATAAAAAAGAGGAAGAATACCAGCAATAAACCCGTCAGATAGAGCATTTTTTTGGACATTGTTTTCCCCCTTTCGTATCAGGTCGGATAATGCTGAAAGTAACTCAACACTGGATCAGTTAATAACACAAAGGCGATCGGGCGGCAGGTGAAGGTAACAGGCCTGCCCCGGCCATAAGTGTTGGCCTGTTTTTTAGAGAGCCTGCAGCAGAAATGGTCAAAGTAGCCGGTTTTGTCTGTTGCTCTTTGTCTTCCGTTACCTTTTGATCAGCACTGCCGGAACAACCGGTAAGAAGTGAAAACAGTAGAATCGCCGCCAACAAAGCAGGCGCAAAGCTACGCAACCTGAACAACGCAATTACCTCCCCCCTGACTTATAAAGGATTCCCGCCGTTTTATCATTCAAAGCATGAAAAATGCTTCTGTAGTTTATCTACTTTACAGGAGGCTGCCAGATTTCTCTGATAACCCCGTGGGGTAAGCACCCCAGGCCGCGTTGCCGTAGTGTCACCGCAGGCAAACGGCCTCGTAGACTATTCTGTTTTCTGAGATCCATAAACTCAGGTTCTGCCTTAAACTTATTAATTTAGCAACTCTGAGGCCGGCATCTGATACCTTCATTTCCCAAAAGGGAATCGGTAAAGCTGCCCACCACAAAGGCAGAAACCGGCTGGCCGGCAACCAGCGGCGGGCTGCCTGCAGGCACATCGATCAGGAGGTTGCACTCTATCAAAGACTTCAAAACTCCGTTGCTCTGCTTTCCCGTAAGCTCTATCAGGTCAACCCCATCCCGCTTTTTCCACTTGGCCCTCAAAATGCGACGCTGGGGGCTGGCCTTTGGAAAACCGCCGGCCAGGATTCCGGTAACCGTCGGCGGCAGCGGTTCTTTCAGGCCGGATATCCTCTTCAATGCCGGAGCAGCGATCAAATCAAACGTCACCATGGCGGCCGCAGGGTTGCCGGAAAGGGACAGGATCACCCTGCCGTCCTTGCAAGCAGCGACGATCGGCGTGCCGGGTTTTAAGGCAACCTTCCAGAACAGGATTTGGGCTCCGATCATTTGCAGGGCGTCCTTAACCACATCGTACTGGCCGACCGATACACCCCCCGTAGTGATCACCAGATCGGCCTTTTCCAGCGCCTTATTTACAGATCCGGCAACCGCTCCTTTTTCATCGGGAACGCTCTCCAGATAAACCGGTTCCGCCCCCAGTTCCCTGCATCTCGCTTCAAGGAGATAGCGGTTGCTGTTATAAATCTTGCCGGGCAGCCACTTTTCGGCCGGATCTAGAAGTTCGCTGCCGGTATTGATGATCGCCACCCTTACCCTCTCATAAACCGACACCCTGGCAATCCCGAGAGATGCCAGCATACCTATCAAAGGCGCATTGACCCGCATGCCGCAACGGGCAATGATTTCACCCTCGACCACATCCTCCCCCGCCGGGATGATGTTGCTCCCCGCAGCCAGAGGCCGGCTTACTTTGATCGACTCCGGCGTTTCCTCCACATCTTCAAAACGGATCACAGCATCCGCCCCCTCAGGGATCGGAGCCCCGGTCATAATCCTTATCGCACACCCGGGAGTGACCTTCTTCGCAGGTACACTGCCTGCCGGCACTTCCTCGATGACCTGCAAAACCACCGGGCTGGCAGGGGATGCCGTTACGGTGTCCCCGGCCCGGAGGGCATACCCGTCAAGGGGGGACTTATCAAAGGCAGGTACACTGCAAGGGGCTTTGATATCCCGGCCGATCACCCGTCCCAGAGCATCGGCCAGGGGGACGACGGTTTCGCCCACCGGGTTGACCATGCTCAGCACCAATTCCTGAGCTTCTTCCAAAGAAACATTAACCCTCATTAATAACCCCTCCTAAAAGCCGGTCCCGAAAGAACATGCCGGGTAACGGCAGACATCGCAATGCAGGCAGAGCCCACCCAAACCGAGTCTGGCCATCAGCGACCGGTTGATTTTCTGCCCGCTCATAACGATTGGGAGAAGGAGGTCAAAGATGGTGGTCTTGTGGTACATCACACACCCCGGCAGCCCCAAAACCGGTATATCACCCAAATAGGCCACCAGGATCATGGCTCCGGGCAGGACAGGAGCCCCGTAAGAGATGATTTCTGCTCCTGTCTTCCTGATACCGCTGGGGGTGACATCGTCCGGGTCAACCGACATGCCGCCTGATGTCACGATCAGGTTTGCGCCCCGGGCAATTAAATTTCGGATGGCAGCAGCAATTCGATCTATGTCGTCTGGTACTATTATCTGGTCAATCACTTTACTCCCATAATCTTCAACCTTCTTCCTGATTACCGGCGAAAACCTGTCCTCAATACGCCGGTGGTAAACCTCGTTGCCGGTGATCACCACACCAACCTGATACCTCCGGAAGGGCAGCACGGAAATCACATTTCTGCTTCCTGCTATTTCCTCTGCCTGCTTTAACTTCTCATCCTCAATCACCAGGGGAATGACCCGCACCCCGGCCACAACATCCCCCTTTTTGACGGGCCTGTTGTTGCTCCGGGTGGCAACCACCAGATCGTCAATCATATTGACCTGAAGCAGCAACTCTTCATTAATCGAGCACATTCCGTCGTAATCGGCCACCAACTGGACCTTGCCTTCGCTGGGTTCGGTTAAAGATACTCCCGGTCCTTTCACAGCCTGCGCCAGCCGGATACCGGCTTCGTTCTCATGCACTTTACCCTCTTCCATTTCCCAAACATATATGTGATCCTTTCCGAGGCTTAACAGCACCGGAATGTCTTCGGAGCTGATGATGTGCCCTTTCTTGAAGGCCCTGCCTTTGAACTCTCCCGGCACGATCTTTGTGATGTCATGGCACAACACCATTCCTACTGCATCTTCAACCCTCACCGTCTTCATTTTCCGCAGCCCCTTTCTGCCGCTGAGGTTGGACACTTATTGTTGTTGCCGTAGGTTCTAAGATACCTTACTATTTCGCCGACGATCCCGTCGATGTCATCAAGGTGATAACGCGGCACGTCAAGATCATCCCATTCCACATCGCTGACAATGGCCAGCAGTTCCTCGGGGGAGCAAAGCCGTTCCTTGTGCACTTCCGATCTGTAGACCTCGATCTTCGGCTTGTCGCCTCTCCTGTAGCCCTCGGTAAGCACGATATCAACATCAGGAAGCATTGCCACAACTTCATCGAGGCTCTTTTCCCCGGCCACTTTTTCGATCATGGCAATTTTTTCGGAAGAGGATATTGCCACCACATCGGCTCCCGCCTGGGCCATCCTCCAGGTATCCTTGCCCGGCCTGTCCATCTCGAACCTGTGCGCATCATGCTTGACGGCAGCAACCTTTATTCCGTTTTCTTTCAGCCTTTTGATGACCTTTTCCAACAGCGTCGTCTTGCCCGCTCCTGATCTCCCCACAATGGAAATTACCGGTTTATCTTTTTTCACTGCACATAGCCCTCCTGATTTTTGTTCAACAATTTTGATTATCATCCGGAGATCCGTCCATATTCTGCCGCCGCATCAACAGCGACCTGTAATCCTCGGGTGTGTTCAAATTGTAGAACAATTCCTCTGGGTTGCCGATTTTTTCGATCTCTTCCCGGCCTACCGGTAAAACGCGGACCTGCGAGTAAAACAGGATTATTTTTCTCAATCCGGCCTTCAGGCAGCTTTCAATAGGCTCGATACAGCCTTTAGAATAAACCGCGCAAAGAGGTTCAAGATAATTATTTAACTGAGGAACAACCACATCATAGCCGGGGCTGAGGTCCAGGAGATATTTTGCCAGTTCGGCCCTAAACAGCGGCATGTCACAGCTGATAATGAAAGCGTATTGGTGTTTAATCTGCTTCAGCCCGGCATGCATCCCGGCCAGCGGCCCCATACCGGGGTAAAGGTCTGGAACCTCGACAACGCCGGAAATGTTGTATTTTGAGGTATGGTTGCTGGCTATCACAATATCCTCCACGACCTTCCGCAGCTCGTTCACAGTCCGCTCTATCAGCGTTTGCCGATTGTACACCATCAGAGACTTGTCCCTGCCCATGCGCGAGCTGCATCCGCCGGCCAGGATGATTCCGCTTGCCTTCATGCAACAGCTCCTCCCAGAGCATAATGAATGAACCGATAAGCACCACCAGCAACGCGCCTTCCCCCAGGCGAGCGCAATTTACAAATAAAAATGTGCCCCTGTATGGTCGTAGAAAAGGAACTTGCCGGAGCACATCTCCAAATCTATAATTCTTCTACTTTCCATAACAGGGAGGCTGCCGGATTTCTCCAACAACCCTGTGGGGTCTTTGCCCCAGGCCGCGCCCCCATAGCATAACCTTAGGCAGGCGGGCTCGTAGAATTATTCTGTTTTTGGATTTCCTCTTAATCAAAATCAAATCACACCAACTCAGCCTCGCTTGCTTCCGTCGGCAGGAAACCACCTCCCTGGTCTGTTGCCAAGTACCTTTAGGCATTTTTGTTCTATTGCAACATTTGTGCCAAAAACCCAGCAACCTGCAGGCTGATATCTACGGTTTCGTGAAACATCAGGCCAACCTGGCTTTGTTACAAAATTAAAAATTCAGTATCAAAATGGGAAAAAAGGCGCCGGTGAGATTTAGTGAAACTCTTACTCTTAGATGGAGCGCTCCGCAAATAAAAAGAAGCAAACAAAAAGAAGCCGCCTACGACCGGTGCTCGGCAGCCGGTTGGAAGACGTAGGCGGCTTCGGGGGCCTCTGAGTTAAAATAATGTATCGAACCTCTTTGTTAAGTTTTTCACACTTTTTGTGATACCACTACTGCTTGTTTTCCGGCAGAAAACCACTACTTATCATCTGTTGCCGGGCAGCCCGGCCCTTTTGCCTGCTATCTACTGCAATATTTATGCCAAAAGCACAATAAACCCACAGGCCGATAAAACGGGTGCTGAGAAATTTAAGGCCGGCCAGGTTCGTCTCAAAATTAAAAATTAAAGTATCAAATTGGGTAAAAAAGAGACAGGTGCAGCCGCAGTCGCACCAAGCACAAAAGCCGGCCCTGGTTCTGAAGGCTGCGGGGCGGGCCGGCCAGGAAGAGACGATCGGCAAACTGAAAAGACGGATTCCCTATTGGGAAAAAACGTTAATTGCGGTTGGTGGAATAGAACAAAAAACTATGTCGCCCGGGTCCAGGGAGCAATGGTTGTTTTCCCTGACAACGACTAGAGCCACAAGGCTTTCCCCTCCTACATCGATAATCACCCTCGCCAACAACCCTTTGGGGTAAACCGCCAGTACTTTTCCCGGCAAACAGTTCTCATTTTGCGGCGTTGTGCTGACCAAGACATGCTCCGGCCTGATAGAAAAACCTACCCTGCCAACTAAATCCGTTTCTACCAGAAGCATCGTCTGCCCCAAAACAACGTATTTTTTTCCTCCCCGGACAACTATTTCACTCCTGAAAATGTTTTCCGCCCCGACAAAACTGGCTACCATTTCCGTGCGGGGCCGGGCAAAGACGTCATCTGGAGCTCCCACCTGGAGCATACACCCCCCGGCCATTACCCCAACCCGCTCGCCCAGGAAAATGGCATCCTCGAAATCATGGGTTACGTGAATAGTTAAGGTGCCGGTATTCCGGTGCAAACGTTTCAGCTCGCACCGAAGCATTTCCTTCGTACATGGATCCAAAGCCGACAGCGGTTCATCCAGCAAAAGGATCCGGGGTTTTGTGATCAAGGCGCGCGCCAGGGCGACTCGCTGCTGCTCCCCGCCACTCAAGGTGGCAGGGAAACGCTCGAGAAGGTGAGCAATCCCCAGCAGGGCCGCCACATAATCCAGTTCTTTTTTTATCTGGATGCGAGGCAGCCTCCTGTTCTTTAACCCAAAAACGATATTTTCTCTGACATTCAAATGGGGAAATAAAACATAATCCTGGTAGACGAAACCAAACCGTCTCTTTTCCGGCGGCCAGGTGGTAATATTTTCTCCGCCCAGCCACACTTCGCCTGCATCTGGAGAATGCATACCGGCAATTATCTCCAGCAGCAGGGTCTTGCCGGCACCTGTCGGCCCTAGAATGACGAAGTACTCTCCAGGATGAATTTCCAGGGAGATGTCCCGGAGTTGAAAAGCGCCCAACTTTTTAGTTACCCGGGACAACCTAAGAGAAAATCCTGGCGGTTTCTCTTTCACAGACCCGGCACCCGCTCGTAAAACTTTACTCCTGCCCGCTCAAAAACGACCAGCGAAATTACCGCTATCAAAATCAGAATGCTTGCCGAGGCCATCAGGGCATTCATGTCACCTGTAGCCATATTTAAATAGAGCGATATGGGCAGGGTTTCCGTTTTAAACCTGATTGCACCGGCCAGCATAAGAACCGCGCCAAATTCCCCCAGGGCCTTGCCCCAGGTGAGAATTAGACCGGCAAGCACATTGTTCCGTATCAGAGGCAGGGTCACCCTGAAGAACGCCTGGGCCGGAGTGCAGCCCAGAGTCCTCGCCACATACTCCAAACGTACGTCCACATTTTCAATGGCAGCCTTAAGGACGGTAATCAGGGAAGGGACGTTGACAAAAAACTGGGCCAGAATTATTCCCGGAACCGTAAACACAAAACGCAAACCCATCCGGGACAGGGTTTCGCCGAAGGTCGTGGTACCAAAAAGCAGCAGAAGACAGACCCCGGAAACAACAGGGGGCATGTTTAGAGGAATTCTTATAAGACTGGCTACCAAACCCCGGCCCGGCAGAGAATAGCGGGCGAGAGTATAAGCTACCGCCATCGCTACCAGCAGGCAGGCGGCAGTCGAAACCAGGGAGGTAAACAGGCTGAGTTTAATGGCAAAGACAAGTTCCGATGTTTTTAAATATGCAGGCATATGTGGCAGGCCCCTTATCAGAACGTTTCCTACAGCAGCCAAGATGAAAAGCACCAAAAGACAGGTGATTAATACATTGCCCACTTTAATGAGCTTTGCATCCAATGTTATACCCCCTTCCGAGATTACTGATTAACCGGTTTGTAGCCCCACTTTGCCCAGATCTTGTAGGCAGATGGCGAAGCCATAAATTCAGCCAGCTTTCGAGCCTGTTCCTTTTTTTTCGAACAGCCAAGGACGGCCACGGGAACCGTTTTGATATAATCCTTTAGTTCGGGTACAGGGATCAGTTCAACCTCACCTTTTGCCCCCTGACAATTTTCCTCCCAGACTATGGCAGCGTCGACCTGTTTTGTAGTTAAATACACTATCAGCTCGTTCGCCGTCGGGGTCCTGACCACCACGTTCTTATCCACCTTTTCCAGCAGGCCGGACTCCTGCAGGAGCCGGTCGGCCACCTTGCCGATAGGATTAGCCTGGGGGTCCCCCAGAGCAACTTTCACTCCCGGCCGTCCCAAATCAGCTAATTTTTGAATACCGGCAGGATTTCCCCTGGGAACAGCTAAGACAGGGATGTGGTAAACAATATTCTTTTCCCATACCACCAGTTTTTTTTCTTTGAGAGGCTTTAATTCTGCTATATCCCCCGGCAGGTAAACATCTCCTTGCCTGGTTAACAGGATCTGGCTGCTGAGCTGCGCCGAACCGCCAAAAGTATAAGTAACTTTTATCCCGGTTTTTGCCTGATAGGCAGCCCCGATTTCCTCTACCGGTTTTTTGAGGCCAGCACCGCAATAGACTAATAAAGAATTCATAGCTGAGCCAGCCGTTTTATCATTCTCCCCTGCCTCACCCTTCTGGCCCTGGACCTTGCCGCATCCAGGCAGCACCAGCAAGCCTGACAACAAAAAGCATAAAATCACGATGAAGCTTAATCTCTTCATTAATTATCATTTACCCCCCTTGCTTAAAATCAGTGTCCATAAGAACAATACTGCTCGAAGCCGGCCAGGCGGGCAATGCCACTGATAGTTACTCCGTAAAAGATCACCGGTTTTTGGCCTATTATTGTTTCTAAGGTATTATTTACCGCTGTAGTTCCTGTAGCCAGGACCAGATCGCTCCAGGCAACAATTTCTTTGTTAAAACTTGCGTCTTCTATCAGGACGCCCTCTTTATATTGCCCGACATTATCCGGGTCGAGGTCGGTTACGCGGATGGGAAAATGCCTGGCCAGGCTGGCTACCATCGCCGGCTGCAGGCCTATAAAGGCAATCCGGGGACACCCAAAACGCTCCCGTACGTACTCCACCAGGTAAGCGGCACACCGACCCGGTTCTGCGTCACGGCAGTGAACGGTTCTATCAACCAGCTTCAGGTGCCGCATAACTGCGTTCAGAGAAGCAACAAATACGGCCCGTTCGTAATTGTTCTGCAAAGGCAGGGCAAGGACGTCTTTCAGGTTGCCGCAGTAGTTTCCCGGCATATCGGTATATGCCTGCCCTAAAGCGCCCTTGAAACTGGCCTGAAGCATAAATTCTTTACCCTTCAAGAGCGGAAAGTCATGGCGTTCCGGCCGGCCGATCGCTTCCTCAGAGGTCAGCGCCCGGGCGCTGACAACCTGCACCTCTTCATCACCTGACAGATGCTTTTCTTCTAGCAGCCTTAAAAATTTTTCCCGGATACCTTCTAAGAATTGCATCTAAAACCCCCTCCTGTTTTGTTAAGGCAAATTTAAAACCCCTCTCCAAGGAGCGGGGTTTAACCAAAAAAGCCAACGGCTCTCTCTTATAGCTAACCCCCTCCTTTTCAATTCCTGGAAGGCATACCCGTTTCCAGATATACCCCGTGGACCAGCGGTCCAGGCCAACCTGCCATATTCTCTCAGGCCAGAGTGGCTCGGAGGGTTATGATGTCTAAGCAATATACTGCATATACTCTCTTCATACGATAACGTTTACATAATAGCGCCTGTCGCCGGCGCCTGCCGCAAAAAATTGACGCTATTTCCACCTCTTTCTGTCGTACTTATAAATAAATTAAAAAATGTGCCCCTGTATGGTCGTAGAAAAGGAACTTGCCGGAGCACATCTCCAAATCTATAATTCTTCTACTTTCCATAACAGGGAGGCTGCCGGATTTCTCCAACAACCCTGTGGGGTCTTTGCCCCAGGCCGCGCCCCCATAGCATAACCTTAGGCAGGCGGGCTCGTAGATTCTTTAATATTTATTTTTTACTTTTGTTTGGATTTTTTTAGATGTCTGCTCATGCCAACCGAGCCAAATACCACCACCTGTTTCCGCATTTTTTGCAGCATAACCCGCAATCAAAGCATTTGCAATATCCGTGCCAGGATGCAAATCAAGCCCCCCTCATTCTCCGGGGCAGGACGTACAGCCTCAATAAACTCACTGCCCCTCTTCGGTCCCAGCGAGGCCGACGCGGCCATTCTATGCCGGGGGTCCAGCTCAAGGTGTGCCTGGTGGATGAGGATATTGCGAAGCAGCTGCGGATGAACACTGTATTCCCAAAGATGAGAATGCTCTTCTCAATTTGAGCCGCAGTTTTCTAAAGATGGGAAAATCGCAGATTCTGTTAAAAATGGGTTACTTGCTATCCGAGTTAAGGACGTGGTTTCATGCCGACTGGGATTCTTGGCATGAGTATTGCTAAATATACAATTACGGAATCTCGTAGTGCGACTCTTGCCACCTAATCGGCAAGAGTGAGGTTAGTGGGAAGAAGGCAGAGCGGAACAGTCATTGCAAAAAACTCTCCAGGATTAGTGGAGAGGTAGAAGGGGAGGTGGATACTAAACGCTAGAGGGCTTGACGGGTGCTGGAGAAGCAGTTACAGCATGGTAAATTCTTGCAGCTACAACTTCCTTACAGCTCCAGCTAATGGACTGTAGAGTGGTAGGAGAGGTAAATTGGGTGTCAAGCTAAAGAGGAATATAAACTGTATGGTAGAGAGGTGAACACAATGGGCAAGACGGAGAAAAAGTGGACTTACGAAGAAAACGGGTATACCGTGGTGAGGAGCTGCTGCTGGTCTCCGCCTGGCTGCCACCCTGTGGGCTGCGGTGTTCGATTGTACGTTAAGGACGGTAAGCTTGTAAAGGTTGAAGGAGATCCGGAGCATCCGATCAGCCAGGGGAGGCTGTGCATCAGGTGCCTGACGCTTCCGGAGTATGTGCATCATCCCCAGCGCGTTATCTATCCCATGAAGAGGGTCGGCAAGCGGGGGGAGAATAAGTGGAAGCGGATATCCTGGGATGAAGCATGGGACATCATAGCCGACAAGACCAATGAGATAAAGGAGAAGTACGGTCCCGAGTCGATAGTGGTATTCGGCGGCACAGGAAGGCAGGCATGTTTGTATTACTACCAGGTCGCGTTTTCCGGGCTGGGCAGTCCGAACATGTGCTACACACTTAGCGGCTGGTCCTGCTATGGTCCCAGGTGCGGTGTTTCCAACTTCGTACTCGGTGCGGGATACCCGGAGATCGACTTCGCCGGCTTCTTCCCGGATCGCTACGATCACCCCGGCTGGCAGCTGCCTGAGTGCATCATGATCTGGGGCAAGGACCCCTTGAGGTCGAACCCTGACGGGCTCTACGGTCACGCCATCGTGGACATGATGAAGAAAGGAACCAAGCTCATTGTCATAGATCCGCGGCTGACCTGGCTTGCTTCGAAAGCGGAATACTGGCTTCAGCTGAGACCTGGTACAGATGAGGCGCTCGCTCTCGGAATGCTCAATGTTATCATCAACGAAGGGCTTTACGACAAGGAATTCACGGAGAAGTGGTGCCACGGGTTCGACAAGCTTAAGGAGCGCGTCCAGGAATTCACACCGGATAGAGTTGCAGAGATAACCTGGGTGCCGAAGGAAAAGATCATCGAGGCGGCACGGTACTTTGCCAAGAGCAAGCCTGCCAGCATCTGCTGGGGTCTTGCTGTGGACATGAAACCGACCGGCACACAGACCGCTCATGCCATCCTGGCCCTGATGGCGGTAACCGGCAACCTCGATATACCGGGGGGTATTACACTGTCACCGCCGGCAGTGCTCTTTGGCGTGTGGCGCTCTAAGCACGACTACCTGCCGGATGAACTGTGGGAGAAGAGACTGGGAGCAAAAGAATACCCTGCAGTGTGCACTGCCAGGGCGACAACCCATCCTGACCTCACACTGGATGCTTTGGAGACAGGAAAGCCCTATCCCATCAAGATGGGGTGGTTCAACAGCACCAACCTCATAAGCCCGACCAATACAGCCGCGCCTGACAAATGGTACAGAGCACTTAAAGACCTGGAGTTCGCGGTAGTAACAGATCTCTTTATGACTCCGACGGCGATGGCCTTTGCCGATGTCTTCCTGCCGCTTGCCACCTTTGCCGAGCAAAACGGCGTCGTCATCACCAACTACGGCCTGAACTGCATCTTCGTTGGCGCGATGAACAAGGCCCTCCAGGTCGGCGAGTGCAAGTCCGACATCGAGATCTGCATGGAACTGGGCAAGCGGCTCATGCCACAGGCGTGGCCGTGGAATACCGTCGAGGAGTGCTTCGACTCGATATTAGGAGACGCAGGCCTTTCCTTCAACGAGTTGCAGGAAAAAGTCGTAATTCAGATGCCGTACGAGTACAGGAAGTACGAGAAGGGGCTCTTGAGGCCTGATAAGCAGCCGGGCTTCCTGACACCTACGGGCAAGGTCGAGCTGTACTCAACAATCTTTGAGGGATGGGGCGATGATCCGCTTCCCTACTACCAGGAGCCTCCGTACAGTCCTTACAGCACACCGGAGCTTGCAAAAGAATACCCGTTGATCCTCACGACGGGGCACAGGTCGTGGGCTTTCTTCCACTCGGAGCAGAGGCACATCCGGACGCTGCGTGAGATCCACCCGGATCCCATAGTAGAAATCCATCCGGAAACCGCCGAGGCCCTCGGCATCAAGGACGGGGACTGGGTCTACATCGAGAACATGTTCGGGAAGTGCAAGCAGAAGGCCAGGCTGACGGCAACAATCAATCCAAAGGTTGTTCATGCCGAACATGGCTGGTGGTTCCCGGAGAAGCCTGCGGATGAGCCGAGTCTGTTTGGTGTCTGGGAAGCGAATATCAACCTGTTGGTGCCTCACAAGCATATAGGAAAGCTCGGGTGGGGTGCGCCGTTCAAGTGCATGATCTGTAAGGTGTACAAGGCGGAGTAAGGCGGTAAAGTGGAGACGGGTCTCCCCCTCCTCAATGAGAACAATCTCCCCCCTAAAGGTCCCGAGGGAGGGGGTGGCCCTGCTCCACGGAAACCCTAAACAGCTTGAGTGTACAGTTGCTTTAGAAGTTGCACTTAACCAGTAAGGGGAGGAAGAGAAAAATGACGCGCAATGGCTTACTGATCGATTATGAGTTCTGTACCGGTTGCCACTCTTGCGAAGTGGCATGCAAGCAGGAGCGTAACCTTCCTGTTGGCAAGTGGGGAATCAAGCTTACCGAAATCGGCCCCTCGCAGATTGCCCCCGACCGCTGGGAGTATAACTTCGTTCCCATTCCTACCGAACTCTGCGATCTCTGCGGCGAGAGGGTAGCCCAGGGAAAGAAACCGGCCTGCGTTCACCACTGCCAGGCTCAGGTGATGGAGTATGGCCCGGTGGAAGAACTGGCATCCAAGATGGTGGCTAAAGGGAAGAAGATGGTGCTTTTCGTCCCCTAAGGAATCAGCCTGCCAGTTTTAGTAAGGAAAAAAGCAAACGCCCTCTCAATCTAGAGTTGTGAGGGCGTTTGCCGATTTCATTTTGGGGGAAGTCTCATTTTGAGAAAGATTCTCAAAATGAGACTTCAGTAGTTTTTGCAAAGAGGAGCAAAAATGCAGGGCTTTACTGTTTCAAAAACTGTTTTAAAGGTGGCACATTTGTTGCTAGAAGAAGTTTAAATGACCAAGGCTTCTGCCATGCTAAGAAGAGGTTGGCCTGATGCTGGTGCAGGGTTCTTTTGTATCCAGTTTCTCAATTTTTTGTAATCGAAATTTCATTATGGGAATCAAGGGCAGCCCGCCGGGGCCCGGTAAAAGCCTAAAAATCCAGCAAGAAGCGATTGCCTAAAAATCCAATCTTTGATGGCTGCCCTAAAATTTTATATAATATTAATACAAATATTCAACTGACGGATACCTATAATCTTGGCTCCGAAACCAAATTAAGCTTCCTGAGCTTGTGAAAGAACTCACTTGTCGGGTCTGAGTGATTCATGTTTCTGCACTACCCGGAACACGCTACCTGGTGCGCCGATAAACTGGGAGAAACCGGAATCTTGAAGGAGGAGAAACTGTAATTATGGCGAAAAAAACAATAAAAATAGTGCCTGCATGGGCCAGTTCTCAGTATTAGTAGCTGGCATTCTCACGGAGTATGCGGCGTAAAAAAGGCCGAAGGTACCACCTCTTCGGCACTCGCACGATGGTTGCAGGTCAATACGACAGGGGTAGTTTTGTTTCTTCCTCTGTAGACAGGGTTATGGTAACTTCTCCTGTAGGAAGCATCAGATTTATACCCTGGCACCCTAGAAACTGGCAGGATAGAACTTGCCACTGCGAGGCATGGAAAAGGAGGATAGTTCCGAGGCCAAGACAATTGCACTATTACGCAGAGGTGATGGGAGTGAAAGGAGCGTTTCTCCTATTATCTTCTGACCGAGGAGCAAGGAGCTGCTTAAGGCAATGGTAGCCAGCAAGAAAAGGTGGTGAGGCAATGGCAGCCTTTTGCAAGAACCTACATTTTGGGGAAAAAGATAGCAAGCTTTGGGGAACAAGTTGCATCTCAAATGCCCCATTTTCTGTACTGAAGCAACTTGTACACCAAGAGTGGTTCTTAGCACAGAGGATTCGGGCGATAAAGAAAGAGGTTGTCCATGGACGCACGCCCCCCGAGAAGGTAAGTCTGGTCCGCCCGGAGGTGGTCAAGTCGTGGCTAAGATCTCGAGACTATGGACTCAGCCTCGAGCGTTATAGTCCTCCTCCTGTATTAGATGATGCCTCTTTGGCCAGACTATCTGAGGAGAACGATCTTCTTCTAAAGGCGGCAAAGCCATACATTAGTTGGCTGAAAAGGGAGGCACTCTGCGAAAAGTTCACCGTACACCTGGGGGATAGAGAAGGAACATTCCTGCTTGTTGCCTGCGGTAAGGACAAAGCAAGGAAAAGGGTTTGTGAGCAACTTGGGGTGATTCCTGGTGCGCTCTGGAGAGAGGCTACAGTGGGAACTTGTGCTCATGTATTGAGCCTGATCACAAAGGGTCCTGTACAGTTGTGGGGCCCGGAACACTACAGTAATGACGAGGTCTGGCAGGGAGTTACGTGCTCTTCAGCGCCAATCTTTGACGCTTTTGGGAACCTCGCAGGTGTTCTGAGCGTATCAAGCAATAGCTATTATCGTCAGGGTCCAAATACGCTACGCATGGTAGCTTCCATAGCTCTGGCAATCCAGCAGCATTTCCAGAATCTCACGAAAGAGGCCGTCTTTGCCAGCATATTCGCGAACGCAGAGGAATATGCCTTTGTTGTAATCAACGAAAGAGGACTCATTGTCCGGGTAAATAAACAAGCACTGGATATCCTTTCCCCTGTCTGTGCGAATCCTGTGGGGCATCACTTTGAAGCTGTTCTAGGAGGTAAAAGTGAGTACTTCATCCACACCGCGCTCCAGTGTAATCAGTCTTTCCGTGACATAGAAATTGAACTGGAACAAGCCCACCCACCTCTTCTGCTTCGAGGAGACATCCTTTGTATCAAGAACGACCTTGAGAAAGCATGTGGGTGCCTCGTAGTCATTAAGGGTGTGAACCGCAGAAGTAGCTTTAAAGGATCCAAGGAGCACCCTTCGTCCAAGTCGCTAGACCTTTCGTTGCATGGTTTCCGGTCTTCTCGAACCGCTTCGGAAATGAAAACAATCTCTTTTGATGGGATAACGATCATATTGGGAAGCTCTCCGCGGCTGGCCAATGCCATTGCGCTGGCCCAGAAGGTGGCACCGACCGACGCAAACATCCTCCTGCAAGGGGAAAGCGGCACCGGAAAGGATGTTTTTGCGCGCTATATTCACCACCTTAGCCGACCGGGAAAGCCTTTTATTGCCCTTAATTGTGCCGCCATTCCCAAGAGCCTGATCGAAAGCGAACTCTTCGGGTATGAAGGCGGCTCCTTTACAGGTGCCGACCGCAAAGGCAGGCGGGGAAAGATTGAACTGGCTCAGGGTGGAACCCTCTTCCTAGACGAGATTGGAGATATGCCTTTAGAACTCCAGCCGGCGCTCCTGCGGGTACTCGAAGAAAAGAGACTCATGCGCGTGGGAGGAAACTGCTATCTCCCGGTTGATTTCCGGCTCATCGCGGCATCAAACAGAAACCTTTTAGAAGAGGTAAGGAGGGGTAACTTTCGCCTGGACTTATACTACCGAATTGCGATTTTCAAGATCACGCTTCCTCCCTTGCGAGATCGCGGTTCGGATATCCTCGAGTTGGCTCATTACTTCATTCAGGCTGTTTCTGAGAAACTAGAAATTCCCCCACCTGCCTTGAGTGATGATGCGAAAAGAAGGCTTCTCGAACACCCCTGGCCCGGTAATGTAAGAGAGTTGCAAAATGCCATTCTCCACGCGGTCAGCATGTGTCAAGGCGGAGTGATCCGTGCCAGCGACCTCCCCGAAGAAATCGGAGGAAACGAGACCCTGCTTTCCTTGCCTGCTCCGTCCGGAGTGTCCGCTTCTGCTGCTCTTTCTCCGGATTCTTCAGCTCTTTCAGGTAGTGATGAAGCCCTTCTCCCAGTGAAAGAAATGGAAAAAAGAGCCATTACAAGAGCCTTGCTGCAAACAGATTACAACATCCGCGAGGCGGCAGCTATCTTGGGATTGAGCAAGTCAACATTGTACAGGAAAATCCAGGAGTACGGCTTGCGTCCCTCCCCAAGACGGCGAAGCCACGAAACCTATACTTATAACTAACTATAACTATACTCCGGTTCATCTGCAGCAGCTGCCAGCTTCAGGCCCTCTGGTGGCTCGGCTGGCTGGGAGCCCTCAAGACAAAACCCCAATCTTAAAGTTCAGGCTGCCGCCAACCCCCGGGCATCTTTACGACCCTCTTTTTTAGCAGGCAAATCCGCAAAAAAGCGGGGCCCCTTGGGGTGGGGCTATCGGTGAGCTGGCTCTCTGCGGCTGGAGCAGACTGCAGCCAATTCGGTATTGACCATCCTGAAATACTTCCAGGCCAAGTATGAAGCACACATCAAGGGTAAGTGCCTGCCGTATCTTGCAAAGCTTTAATTGCAAAGCTTTATGCTATCTTGTTTGCCCCAGTGGGACGGTGATGCTTAGATCTGGCAAGGACCGCTTCGTTGCTGATCTGCAGCTTTGCCCGAAGTGCTGGACCTGCTGTGAAACCTATCCGTTGGCTGCATCAAAGTAACTTCGGGGGACTGCACATGAAAGACTGAGGAGATTCCGGAGACGTATCTGTCTTTAAATTCCATTTTCGCGGAGGGAAGAACATGAAAAATATAAACTCGGATTATAGAATCGACCTGCTTATTGATAATAAAGAAATACCAACGCAACAGTACGTTCAAGTAAGGGACCCTGGAAAACTTACTGATATCGTTGGTACAGTTGCAATAGGTACTGGTGCAGATGTGGATCAGGCGGTAACCGCTGCCCATAAAGCGTTTCTGTCCTGGAGAAACGTTGACGTCAAGGAAAGAATAGAGAAGATACTTGCGACTGTAGCCGTACTGGAAGATTCCATGTCCGAGCTGGTACCTCTTCTGGTAAGAGAGCATGGAGGCATGTTGTGGGAAGCAGAAACCGATTTTCTTAAAGGTGCCGCCAATTTGAGATACTATTCTGGCCTGGTAGAAAATTTTCTAAAGCCAGAACAAATTGAAAATGACGCCAGCTGGATGAGCATTGAGAAGGTACCAAAAGGTGTGGTTGGCGTAATCGTTCCTTGGAATATGCCAGTCGTCTTGACCATGATGAAATTGGCTCCTGCTTTGGTAACGGGTAATACCGTCGTAGTTAAGCCCTCACCAACAGCACCGATCGCTTTAAGTATTCTCTTGAAAAGAATGGCAGCAGTGTTACCAGACGGGGTAATCAACGTAGTAACCGGAGGCGCTGATGTTGGCATAGCCCTGACTCGACATCCATTGGTGAAAAAGGTGGCCTTCACCGGAGGCATTGAAACAGGTAAAGAAGTAATGAGAAATGCCTCCAGTTCCTTAACCCTTAAAGCGATTACTCTAGAATTAGGTGGTAACGATCCGGCAATCGTTCTGGATGATGTTAACCCGGTAGATATTATTCCCAAGTTATTAAAGGGAATTTATACAAGGGCCGGTCAAATTTGTTATGCCGTCAAACGGATCTATGTTCCCCAGAGCATGGTTGATAAATTCTTTAACACGCTTTGCGAATTCGTGGACGAGTACAAAGTAGGTCATGGTTTAGACCCACGCGCATCGTTCGGGCCTTTGAACAATAAAAAACAATTCACCTTCGTCAAAAATCTTATTGAAAGGACTAAGAATAGCGGCGCTATCGTTAGAGAACTGGGATCCAAGCTGGACCCGGAGGGCTGGGATAATGGCTACTACATTCTACCGCACGTAGTAAAAACCGAGTCTCACTCCTCAGAAATTGTCTCTTGCGAGCAATTCGGTCCGGTAATACCAATTGTCCCTTACAGAACGATTGAAGAAGCGATTGAATTTGCGAATGAGACAGAATATGGCCTTTGCTCATCCGTCTGGTCCAGCGATTTCCAGAGAGCATTGGATGTAGCCAGAAAAATCGAAGCGGGTTCGACGTTCATCAACACACATAGTTTTGAATCAACCACCTTAGGCATGCCGTTCGGTGGAGTAAAAAATAGCGGTATTGGCAGAGAAATGGCTGGCGAGCTAACGTTATCGGCATATATTGACTACCATTCCATAAGGTATCTGAAATAGTACAAGCAAGCAGTATGCCGGGCTTGCTACTTGCTATGGAGCTGCATCAAGATAACTGCGGGGGACTGTTTGGCTATCACCGGGTGACTGTTGCAGAGCATGCCGGCGTATCTGCCCTACTGGATTTATTGGGTCCGGATGCCCGGCAAGCTTCTACGGCCAGGTTGTATTAGATAACAGCGGTGCCATTAACTCTGTCAAGACCGGCCTCCCCGCTTGAGCAATTTACATTTTACAGCTGCTTGAGCTCTTTATATATGAGCAACGCACATATTTATCAGCCTGTGAAAGTACCGGAGAACTGGCACGAAAATGCGGTACACAGATTAAGGTATGTGGCGCCCATTTAATTTTGAGGCTCCCCTGAAAGTCGCCAGATACAACTCTCCCTCCTTTCTTATCTTGTTTTCTGGCGGCTTCTTTTTTAACGCTTACAAGAAAACTTAAACGAGCCTTGCTGAAGAGAAAAATAAAAAATGTTGTAAAAGTGTATGTTGGACATTACAATCCTCCAAGCCATTGTAGCTTGAGAGGGAATACAGCAGGTTGGCCTGGGCCGCTGGTCCACTCCTAGTGGCACACAGATTCCTTGTTACAAGCGATAGAGCCTTTGCATTCATGGGGCAGCCGGAACCGGCGACCGCTCAGCCGGGAACCGGGAGAAGACGCGTCTCCTCCCGGGCCAGGAAGTCCGCCAGGAGGCGCGCCACGCTCCGGTAAAAAGAGGTGCCTGCATGGGCCTTTAACCGCTCCGCAAAGCGCGCCCCAAATTCCCCCAGGTGCTGCCCCAGCACTTCCCGTTGCAGTCTCACGGCCTCCTTTTCCCTTTTCTCACCATCCTGCACCCCCGCAGCCACCGCCTCCTGAAAGCAAAGGTATGCCATGCACTCCAGTTCCAGGGCAATGTGGTCCGGGGGAAGCGTGAAGCCGGGCCGCAACCTGAGCCCGGCCTCGTGGTAAAGCCTGGCCACCTCAAAAGTGGATTCCTGCAAAAGCTTTCCTTCCCGGTACACTGATTCGAAGAGAGGAACAAGGCGCGGTTTCGAAGCAAAGGAAAGCCGGGTGTAGTCCTTCTGGAGCTCCAGAAGAAGCCTCCTTTCCCCGTCCCGATCCGTGAAAGAAGCCGTGTAATCTGCAATGGCACCAGCCTCCCCGGCCAGGCACTCCTCCCCGATCAACCCCGTCCCTGCCCATCGCAGTCTTGCCACAAACTCTCCTGCAACCAGTTCTGCCGCCAGGTCCTCGCCGGGGTAATCCAGCGCCCGGGCAAGGAGTCCGTAAACCACCGCGCGCCCCTCAGCAGGAACAGGGTGCTCCCGGGAGCCGCCCGCAAGTCCTTCTCCCATCGGTTTTCACACCTCCCCGTTAAGGCAGGGCTTCCAGACGGGCCTAAATCAAGAGCTGGCCCGCCTGGACCACCGCCAGGTTCAACAGGTAGGCCCCCAGCACCACCAGAACGATCTGGAGCAGCAGAACGCCCCCCTGTTCTCTGTTATTCCGGGAAAAGCCCAGCACCAGGGGAGCAATCACGCCCAGCACCAGTGCCGTCCAGAATTTTACTCCGGAGCCTCCCCCGAGCAGAAAGCGGGCGCTTTCCAGGATGACCAGGAGGTAAACCGGGGTGAGCACCAGCGCTGCCAGCAGCGCCCACCGGGTTAGCTCAGCAAGAATCCGGGAGGCCTCCCTGCTCCCGCACCGGGGAAGCAGGTCGCCAAAGAAAGAGGCATTGGGAAGATTCATCACCGCCGCAGCTGCCGCTACGGTAAGAGAGAGGGTGAGCAGGCTGAGGACCGGTGTGTGCCAGACGGGATTCACGGTATAGGCTACCAGGTAGAGGAGGCCGCCGTACCCGAGCCCTAAAATCAGGGCAGGTACGGCTCCTGCAGCTTCCACCAGGTAGCGCGGCCAGGTGCGAAGCCAGCCGGCAAGGTAACCCAGGGTCGCCAGCAGGCCAAAGGCAAGGGTGGCCAGCAGCACGGAGGTTTCCAGGGAGAGTGGAGATGCAGGCCACCGCCTGAAAACATTGAGGATATGCAGGATCCCCGTTTCCGAACCTGCGGGTTTCCCCAGATCCAGGAGCACGAAGAAACCGGCCAGGGCGAGAATCATCCAGCTAAAAATCACGGCGAACTTAGCTGCAGGCTCCAACTTCTCCCGGTACTTCCAGTCGAAGAAGACCCCCAGCAGGTAGAGGAAAGCCCCGATTCCGGCCGAGGTCATGAAAGCAGGCAAATACCACTTCCAAACCATTGCTTGCACCTCCTCTTAGCCTCGCAACTTCTGGTCACCGGACTCCATCCGGCTCCGGCGCTCACTATACTTCTTGAAACCCGCGTAGGCCAGCGCAGCCACGGCCGCGGCCCCGACTACAACGCCGCCGACGGTCTTAACTTCCCTGCTCCCTGCAGGATCCCGGGGCACCCTGGGGTAGCCAACGGCAAGGGGGTCTTCCTTTGTAAGAACAAACAGGCGCGTCCCCCCGTTTTCGGCGCGCCCGTAAAGGTGGAGCTTCTCCTCCGCGGCAATCTTTTCTGCGGCCGCCGCAAGGGTGTCAAATTCTCCAAACATCAGGGCGCCTGTGGGGCAGGCCTCCACGCAGGCGGGCTGAACCTTCCCTGTGCCCTGCACCTGAATCCTGTGGGCACACAGGCTGCACTTCACGATCTCTTTGCGGGCCTCATTCCACTGCGGAACGTGGAAAGGGCAGGCCGCGACACAGGACCTGCAGCCGATGCAGAGGCTTACATCATAGAGAACCGCCCCGTACCCGGTCCGGGCGAGGGCCCCTGTAGGGCAAACCGCAGCACAGGAAGGGTCCTTACAGTGCATGCACCTGTGATGATACATTCCCTCATCCCTGATCAGGACCGTGGTCCTGGCAATTCCCTGGGCTGCTGCACCATGGAGCCTGTTCTCCTGAATGCACTTGTAAAAACAGGTGTTGCAGCCGGTGCAGAACCTGGTGTCAATGAGAACCGCATATTCCGCCATCGTCTCTCACCCCTTCAGGCTTTCTTGATCCGGACATAGACATCTTCAACCCAACCCATCCCCGTCGGGTCGTGCTCCTTGACCACCCGGGGGTCCTTTTGGGGGATCAGGTCGCCGTCCCGGTATCCAAAGCCCTTCCCGTAGCGGAGCCACCTGGAGCGGTGTCCCAGCCCGTGAAAGAGGAGCACGCAGTCCTTTCTTCCAACCCGCTTCGAGAAGTGAACCTTTGCCTTCACCGGGCGGGGCACCTCCGCCAGGTACCTGGGGTTCGTTTCCAGCAGCACCCAGTCCCCTTCCTGCAGGCCCAGGGCGCGGCCGGCCTCGGGATGGACCCAGACACAGTCGATGTGGTTCTTAACCGCAAGCTCATTCAGGATAGGGTTGTTGATAAAGTTGGGGTCGGCGTGCATGTACCAGGGCGCCCGGGTCACCAGCAGGGAGAAGCGATACTCACCCTCGGGCTTTGACCAGCGCGGCGCCCATTTCGGCAGGGGATCGTGATCCACCTCCACAAACTCGTCAATGTAGAAGCGAACCCTCCCCTCCGGCCTGCCGTAGCCGATTTCCCTGAGGGTCTTCCAGTTCTCGTAGGGTTTCTGCTGGATCCAGATCCCCTTCTTTGCGGTCATGAACTCGTTCACGTCCTTCGCGATCCCCATCCCCTTGAGCGCGGCCTCCGAAGTGTTGGTAGAAATCATTTTTGCCGGATCCCCACTCCCATCCGTGGTCCAGTAATCGGGGGCAAGGGCAAGGCCGATCTGGGAGGCAATCTTTCCCCAGCCAATGACATCGCCAGGCGGCTGCTGCACCGCCTCTCCCCCTACAAGACAGGGGTACTTCGGGTAATACTGCCTGTTGTCCAGCTTCCCTTCCTCGAACTGGTGGGAAGCAGGAAGGACGTAGTCACACCAGTAGGCAAGGTCGTCCAGGTACAGGTTCCAGTCCACCACCAGGTCCATTTTCTCCAGCGCCTTCTCGACCATCTGGGGCTGGATCAGGGCGTGCAGGCCCCGGTGCGGGCTCCGGAAGAAGACCACCTTCACCTGGCCTCCTTTATAGAGACCGTAGCCAAGCATCCCGTAGTGGCCCGGCGCGGAGAAATCCTTTTCTTTGTAGAGGTTTTCGGTGACGGGGAACTCGTGCCGGAAATCCGGGCTCCTGGCAGGCTGGGAAGGAAACGGTTTTGCGGGAGGGTTTATCTCCTCAATCCAGGGGATCTTGACACCGTGCAGGAAGAGGACTCCCCCCTCGTGATCCAGAGCGCCGGTGAGGCCGTGCAAGATGTTGATGGCCTGCATAAGCCGCCAGCTGTTGGCATAGTTGGGGCCCGCAGCATCCCGTTTCAGGTTAGGAATGCACACCGTGGGCGCCGCCCCGGCAAACTCCCGCGCGATGCGGGCGATGGCCCCGGCGGGAACCTCGCTGATTCCCGCAGCCCACTCGGGAGTGCAGTCCTTAACCGCATTCTTCAAGAGCTGGAGCACCGGCCTGGCCGTCACGGTTTTCCCGCCGAACTCGAAGGTATAGGGACCCCCTTCAAAGGCGGGAGAGTCGCAGGCAGCCAGGGGTTCAGGCCTGTTGTGGGCCGTGCACCAAGCAATCCACCTGCCGTCCTCCCCGGCCAGGTGAAGCTTCGTCTCCCCGTCGATAAGAGCGGCGGCATCACTGAAGTTCTTCAGGAAGTCGACATTGTACAGCCTCTCATTCAGGATTACCCGGATCAGGGCCAGGGCAACAGCCAGGTCGGTACCGGGTTTGATGGGGTACCACTCGTCCGCGATGTAGTCGGCAATGGGTGTTTTCACGGGGTTGAAGGCAACGATCTTGGCGCCCTTTTTCTTTCCTTCGACGATATGGTTGAGAATCCCGGCCTTGCCGCACTTGGAAAAGGAGTCGAAGCCGAACCAGATCATGTATTTCGTGCCACTGTAGTCAAAACCCCAGATGGAGTGGGTTACGGTATAGGTGCTGGAATAATACCTGTTTGGAGGGTTTGTGATCATTAAAGAATTTATATAGTAGTGGGTGCCGAAACACTCGGTGCGCTGGTCGCTCCTCCTCACCCCCAGGGACTTGCAGAGGTAGTTCGTATAGGGGTCCCCAGGGGAGCAGAAAACCATTTCCTCCCTGCGGTATTTTTTCATGATGGAGATGATTTCCTTGACCGCCTGGGCGCTGGGGACGGCAACCCAGCCCGGGTCCTGGTCCGGGCCCTTTTGGGGATTGGTTCGCTTCAAAGCCACCAGCAGGCGGTCCGGGTTGTACAGGGAATCCACGAAGCCCAGTGCCTTGATGCAGTACCTGCCCCGGGAAACGGGGTCCTCGGGCCTCCCCTCAACTGTGAGGGCCCTTTCAAGGCCTGTGACCGGATCCACCCCCACAACGACGTTGTAGGCACAATCGCACTCACAGGCGCGGGCACAGACCTGGGGAACCTTCTTTTTCACCAGGTAAGGAGGCTGTTCCTGGGGGTGTGAACCGAACGGCGTTACGGCCTCCAGGTTGCGCAACGGGGGTGCAACGGAAAAAAGCGCGCCTGCTCCTGCCATTCCCGACAGCTTCAAGAACTCTCTCCGGGAAAACCTTTTTTCCTCGCTCACAAACACCACCCCACACCAAGGATTTTCTTAAAACACGCAAACCGAATCCTTTCGCCTACAGCTGCTTACCCGGTTTCTTTGGCCTCAGGTGGACGGTATCTACCTCCCTCCAAAATCAAAACCGCTCCCGGCGCACCACCTCCATCTCTAAAATTTTTTGAAAGACAATCGTATGGGAATTATAGATGCAGCTGGCAGGGATTACTCAGTTCTTCCTGCAGTGCGTGGGGAAGGAACTCACCGCAACGAGTGCAGCAAGCAGGTAGGGGGATGTGTAATGGGATTAAGGTAGTAAATTTTCTGTTACTTTGTTATTCGACGCCTTTCGACAAATTCCTGCCGGCATTGTAACGAAATTCACAAATTTTTTAAACAGCCCCGAGGGGCCCTGAACCCTTCTTTTCGGTGAAGGAGTAAAAAGTGAGAAAAAAACGGGGGCGGCTTGTGAAGGAGAAATTCAGAGCTAAAGATTGGAGCAAAGGAAAAGTGAGGCCAAAACGAACCCAGAAGACAGTTGACCTGGAAATTTTCCCTGCGCGATGATGGAATAAAACTAGACTAAAACAGTATACGATAGGATGCTGAAATGAGACTGAGTCAGGCTACAGATTACGCTTTCAGGGCAGTGCTCCATCTCTCGTCCCTCCCCCGGGGGCAGGTGGTAGAGGCGAAAACCATCGCAGAGGCCCAGCAGATCCCCATGCGCTTCCTGCTCAAGATCTTACGCCTCCTGACCCGCGCCGGGCTCACAGAGTCCTACCAGGGGATCAACGGCGGGTATGCCCTGGCCCGGCCGCCCGAGGAAATCACCATGCTGGACGTCATCGAGGCGGTGGAGGGGCCCATCAAGGTCAACCGGTGCCTGATCGCCCCGGAAGAGTGCAGCAGAAGGGCAGCCCCCCACTGCCCCGTACACCAGACCCTCGCCTCCATCCAGCAGGCAATTGCCGCGGAATTTAAGAGGCGGAACTTTGCAGATCTGTGCACCGGCCTCCGGAGGATGCAGTAAAAGCCGCAAAGGGTGAAGGCAGCCAACAAACAACGGCCGCCTGGCCGCACAGGGGAGGTGTCGCGCCGCTAACAGGCCGCCTTTTAAAGCACCCCTAACTATACTAAATTAGTATAGTTTTTGAATCTTGCCGGCAAAATGCAGAACCAGCCGGATAAAACCTAAATAAAAATCTTTTAATTCAAAGGAGGTCATCGACCGTGCCCCTTTTGTGTTCTGCTGATGAAAAACTGTGTGCCTTCCTGCAGGAAAAGGAAGATGTGGAAACCTCGTTCGACCGGGTTCCCGGTCAGGCGGTGAAGTGCGGGTTCGGCCTCCAGGGCGTCTGCTGCCGCCTCTGCTCCAACGGACCCTGCCGGATTACCCTGAAAGCGGCGCGGGGCATCTGTGGAGCAACGGCAGACACCATGGTGGCCCGGAACTTCCTGCGCGCCGTGGCGGCCGGGGCAGCCTGCTACCTGCATGTGGTGGAGAACGCGGCAAATGTTTTGAAAAACGCGGAGCCGCCCTTCCCGGGGGAGGCGGTCCTGGAAGAGCTTGCCTCCAGGTTCGGGCTCCAGGCGCAGGACCCCAGGGGGAAGGCAGGAGAACTGGCGAACCGCATCCTTGCCGATCTCTACCGGCCCCGCAGCGCAAAGATGGAGCTTGCGGAGAAGCTTTCCTGCGCCCCCCGCTTCAAGCGGTGGCAGGAGCTGGGAATCCTCCCCGGGGGAGCCAAGTCCGAGGTCTTTGACGCCCTGGTGAAAACCAGCACCAACCTCTCCAGCGATCCCGCAGACATGCTGCTTCACGCCCTGCGCCTCGGGATTGCCACCGGCCTCTACAGCCTGATGCTTACAAACAAGATCAACGACATCCTGGCAGGGGAACCGGAGCTCGGCACCGTCAGGGTCGGCTTCTCGGTGGTGGACCCGGAATTCATCAATATCATGGTGATCGGGCACCAGCACGCCCTGCTGGCCGCCCTGCAGCGGGAGTTGACCGCACCCCGGGCGGAGGAAAGCGCCCGACAGGCGGGGGCGCGCGGGTTCCGGATCGTAGGAGCCACCTGTGTAGGCCAGGACATGGAGGCAAGGTGTGCTCACGCCGGCGGAGTCTTTGCCGGCCATGCCGGGAACAACTTTACCAGCGAGCCGCTCCTGGCCACAGGCGGCATCGATCTGGTGGTGACGGAATTCAACTGCGCCCTCCCCGGCATCGAAGAAATCTGCGAAAAGTCCCGGGTCAGGCAGATCTGCATCGACGATGTGGCCAAAAAGCAGAACGCCGAATACCTGCCCTATGATTTCAAGAAGAGCCGGGAGACGGCCTGGAAAATCATTGAGGCTGCCGCGGAAAGCTACAGGAACCGGAGGAGCCAGGTGGCGGTCACGGTGCCGGAGCACGGCTGCGAGGGCTCCCTGGCCGGGGTGGGAGAGAAGTCCCTGAAAAAGTTCCTGGGCGGCAGCTATAAACCCCTCCTGGACCTGATCGCTACAGGCCGCATTCGGGGCCTCGCAGGGGTTGTGGGGTGCTCCAACCTGACCACAAAGGGGCACGATGTTTTCACCCTGGAACTCACCAGAGAGCTGATCAGGCGGGACATCCTGGTCCTCACGGCTGGCTGCACCAGCGGCGGGCTCGCCAACTGCGGGATGATGCTCCCGGAGGCGGCAGCGCAGGCCGGGGAGAACCTGCAGTCCGTCTGCAGCGAGCTGGGGATCCCGCCGGTCTTGAACTTCGGCCCCTGCCTGGCCATCGGCCGCCTGGAGGAGGTGGCAGCAGAACTGGCCGCAGCCCTCAAGGTGGACCTCCCGCAGCTCCCGCTGGCGGTCTCAGCGCCCCAGTGGCTGGAAGAGCAGGCGCTTGCCGACGGTGCCTTCGCCCTTGCCCTGGGCCTCCTGGTGCACCTGGGAAGCCCTCCTTTCACCGGTGGGAGCCGGCTGGTGACAGACATTCTGACCAGAGACCTGGAAGGGCTCACAGGCGGGAAGGTACTTGTAGAGGAGGAGCCTGTCCGGGCGGCAGAAGCGCTCTGCGACCACATCATGAAAAAGAGGGCGGCGCTGGGGATCTAGCCGCTCCAGAGGCCGGGAACCGGAAACCAGCCAAAATTCCAGCCCTCCGGCAGGCCGCGCACCGCCGGGGGGCTTTCCTGAAAATCCGGCGGGCAACCGCAAGCCCGCGACTTGGGGGGAATCAATGGTGAAGACTGTATTGGTTTACCTGGAAAAGTGCTACGGCTGCCTGACCTGCAGCCTGGCCTGCGGGGCAGCTCACTCCAGTTCCGGCACCATTACCGGGGCGATGCAGGAGGGGGTGCCGGGGCGGATCCTGGTGGAGGCAGCCGGAAAACAGCCGGTGCCCATCCTCTGCCGCCACTGCGAGGGTGCTCCCTGTGTCGGCGCCTGCATGACCGGGGCGATGCAGCAGGACTCCACAACCGGCCTGGTGAGCAACGAAGGGCATCCCCAGGCATGCGTGGGCTGCTGGATGTGCGTGATGGCCTGTCCCTATGGGGCGATCATCCAGGCGCCCGGTGCGCGCCTTGCCCTGAAATGCGACGGCTGCCCGGGCCGGGAAATACCGGCCTGCGTGGAATCCTGCCCCAACGGAGCACTGGCCTACGAGGAGGTCAACAGCTTCGCGGAGGCGCGGCGCCGGAGCCTGGCCGCCGGCCTTGTCGGGGGAACGGCACCGGAGGCCTGCGGCCAGGGAGGGTGATGAGAATGCGAAGGCGCTACGTAATCATCGGGAACAGCGCAGCCGGGATCAGCGCCGCCGAAACCCTGAGGAGGCTGGACGGAGACGGCCGGATCATCATGATTTCCGAAGAGCCCGGCCCCGCCTACTCCCGCTGCCTGCTCCCGGCGCTGCTGGCCGGGGAGAAAAGCGCGGCAGAGCTCTATATCAGGCCCGGCGACTTTTACAGGAAAAACCGGATCATCACTCTTTTCGGCAGGAAGGCAGTCGGAGTAGACTTCAGGCAGAAACAGGTGATTCTGGAGGACGGCGTCGGGATCGGTTATGACAGGCTCCTTATAGCCACCGGGAGCAGCACCGCCTTCCCGCCCGTTCCGGGGCTGGAGGGGCGCGGCCTCTTCGGCCTGAGGAACCTGAGCGATGCCAGGCAGATCCTCGCCCGCTGCGGGCAGGCGCTCCGGGTGACGATCCTGGGAGCCGGTCTGGTAGGGCTGGAGGCAGCCTCCGCCCTGGCCCGGCGCGGTC
This sequence comes from Bacillota bacterium, assembly GCA_013177945.1. NCBI lineage: Bacteria > Bacillati > Bacillota > Bacillota bacterium. The sequence goes on along the minus strand of JABLXW010000015.1, from coordinate 156,547 downwards.
TGGAGGTCGCTGTTGTGGAGAAGGCGCCCCATATCCTCCCCCAGCAGTTCGATCCGGCGGCGGCAGGAATCCTGGCGCGCCTTCTGGAGGCCGCAGGAGTTCGCATCATCCCTGGTGCCGGGGTGCGGGAAGCGGCGGCGCCTTCTTCCCCGGGCAGGTGCTGGAAGCTGGTGCTGGACAACGGGACAACGCTGGAGGCGGAGCTGGTCATCGCCGCCACCGGGATCAGGCCCAATGTGGAGCTCGCCCGGGAGGGCGGGGTGAAAACCAACCGGGGGATCCTGGTGGACGACTGCATGCAGACCTCCCTCCCGGATGTTTACGCCGCAGGGGATGTGGCAGAAACAGCTGCGGGGCTGAACCCCACCTGGCCCAGCGCCACCGCCCAGGGAGCCGCCGCGGCCTCCGGCATGGCCGGGAGACCGCGGCCCTATGCGGGCCCCCGGGAAATGCAGAATGTGGTCCAGTTCGGCAGCACTCCGGCCCTCGCGCTGGGGATTACCAGCCCACCGGACGGCAGCTACGAGGTGTTTACCGTCCACCGGCCGCAGCAGAACCTCTACCGGAAGCTGGTCTTGAAAGACGGCGCCCTTGCCGGGGTGATCCTGGTGGGGGACATCGCCCAGGGCGGAATCCTGGCCGCCCTGATGCGCAAAAAAACGGATGTCCGGAAATTCCTGAAGCTCATTCTTAACGGCCGGCTCCACTTCGGCCACCTGCAGGGCGCCGTGGGCTGACCTCTTCAAACCCTTGCACTAAAAGCCTTACCTTCTATGTACCATGTCGCGCCACATGCCGCAGCGGTAGTTTTTGCAGACCGGGGGGCGCTTCTCCCAGGGGATGATGCAGCCGGTTTCGCTCAAATACTCGCAGGCATAGGGGTGGATCTTCTCCGCCAGCGGCTCAACCCCGTATTCTTCATGGTAGCCGCCGCCGTAGCGGCGCTTCCTGTCTCCGTGCAGCCGGGACCAGGTCAAATTGTAAGGAGGGCCGTAGACCAGACAGCATTTTCCGCCGCACTCGGCGCACAACTCCTCATTACGGTATTCCGGGAACACCAACATCAACTCCCTTCCCAAAGATGCCTCACAAAGATGCCTGACGGTTGACTGCCTATTCCCGGCGTTTGTCGCACACGAAATGCAGTGGTGTTTCCTCTGGCTGATCGCAGAATGCTTTGTTTTTAAAACCAAAGGCCGGCTGACTGAATGAGGGAAAGCCTGATCTTCTGACAAGGGGTTCTGCCTGAGGCTGCCTCTGCGGATTAAGAAAATAGTTGAGGGTAAACGCAACTCGAATCAGGAAAGCTGCCTGTCCCTATTATAAAAAAAGAAAAAACGGCCGGCAAGCCTTCCGGCCGCTTCAACCCCTGCAGGTGGAACAGGCCAGGTTGCAACCAGAATCAGGTGGCGGCAGGAGCGTCCACCCTTTTCAGGCTGAAGGTCAGCTCCTCCCCTTTGGCGTCCACAACGATCTCGTCGCCGGCCTTGAACTTCCCTTCCAGCATCTCCTCGGAGAGCCGGTCCTCGACCATCCGCTGGATCACCCGGCGCAGCGGGCGCGCCCCGTACATCGGGTCGTACCCCTTCCTGACCAGGAGCTCCTTCGCCGCCCCGGTGAACTCGAGGTAGAGGCCGTACTCCGCAATCCGCCTGCCCAGGTTCCTGAGCATCAATTCCACGATCTCCTTCATGTGCTCTTCGTTCAGAGCGTGGAACACGATGATTTCATCGATCCGGTTCAGAAACTCGGGCCTGAAGGTGCGCCGCAGCTCCTCGGTAACCCGCTCCTTCATCGCCTCGTAGTTCTCCTCCGCTTCCCTTGCCCCGGCCTTGAAGCCGAGCCGGCCCTCCCGCTTGATGAACTGGGCGCCGACGTTCGAGGTCATGATGATCACGGTGTTCCGGAAGTCAACGGTGCGCCCCTTGGCGTCCGTGAGGCGGCCGTCCTCGATCACCTGAAGGAGCACGTGGAAGACGTCGGGATGGGCCTTTTCGATCTCATCGAAGAGCACCACCGAGTAGGGGCGCCTTCTCACGGCCTCGGTGAGCTGCCCGGCCTCCTCGTACCCCACGTACCCCGGCGGGGCGCCGAGCAGGCGGGAAACCGTATGCTTCTCCATGTACTCGGACATGTCGAACCTGATCATCGCCTCTTCGTCGCCGAAGAGGGCCTCGGCCAGCGCCCGCGCCAGCTCCGTCTTTCCAACCCCGGTGGGGCCGAGGAAGATGAAGGAGCCGATGGGGCGCTTGGGGTCCTTGAGTCCGGCGCGCGCCCGCCGGATCGCCCGCGCAACTGCTCTCACCGCCTCGTCCTGGCCGATGACGCGCTGGTGCAGGATTTCCTCCATGCGGAGGAGCCGCTCCGTTTCCTCCTCCCTCAGTTTGCTCACGGGAATCCCGGTCCAGCTGGACACGATTTCGGCAATGTCCTCTTCGGTGACAATCGACTGGTCGAGCTCCTTGCGCTGCGCCCAGCTGTTCTTGATCTTTTCCAGCTCGGCCCGGACCTGCTGCTCCTGATCCCTCAGGGCGGCGGCCTTTTCGAACTCCTGGCTCACCACCGCCGCCTCCTTCTCCTTCTGCAGCTTCTCCAGTTTTTCCTCCAGCTCCTTCACATCTGGAGGCGCGGTGTAGGCCCGGAGGCGCACCCGCGAGGCGGCCTCATCCATCAGGTCAATGGCCTTGTCCGGCAGGAAGCGGTCGGTGATGTACCGGTCCGAGAGCCGGGCAGCCGCCTTAAGGGCGCTGTCGGTGATCTTCACCCTGTGGTGCGCCTCGTACCGGTCGCGCAGGCCCCGCAGGATCTCAATGGTTTCGTCCACCGTGGGCTCCCCAATTGTTACCGGCTGGAACCGCCGCTCGAGCGCCGCGTCCTTCTCGATGTGCTTCCGGTATTCATCCAGGGTCGTGGCCCCGATGCACTGGAGCTCCCCCCGCGCCAGCGCCGGCTTGAGGATGTTTGCGGCATCGATCGCCCCTTCGGCCGCCCCGGCGCCCACGAGGGTGTGAACCTCATCGATAAAGAGAATGATGTTTCCGGCGTTCCGGATCTCGTCGATCACTTTTTTGAGCCTTTCTTCGAACTCACCCCGGTACTTGGTCCCGGCGACAACGGCAGACATATCGAGGGTGACCACCCTCTTGTCCGCCAGGATCTCCGGCACCTTTCCCTCCACGATCCGCTGGGCGAGCCCCTCTGCGATTGCCGTTTTCCCGACACCAGGCTCGCCGATGAGAACGGGGTTGTTTTTCGTACGGCGGCTCAAAACCTGGATCACCCGCTCGATTTCCCGGTCGCGCCCGACCACAGGATCGAGCTTCCCCTCCCGGGCAAGCTGGGTCAGATCCCGCCCCAGGTCGTCGAGGGTCGGAGTCTGACTCCGCCCCCGCGCCATTCCGACATGGGGATGCCCCGGAGGCACGGGGCCGATCCCGCCCAGCAACATCAAAACCTGGCGCCTTACCTTATCGAGGCTCAGGCCCTGGCTGATCAGAATCCGGGCCGCCACTCCCTCTCCTTCCCGGATCAGCCCAAGCAGGATGTGCTCGGTTCCCACGTAGCTGACGCCCTGCCGGCGCCCTTCCTCGTGGGCGAGTTCGAGCACCTTTTTGGCGCGGGGAGTAAGGCCGACCTCCTCCCCGGGCCTGGTCTCTCCCGGCGCCACAACCTTCTCAACTTCCTCCCGCAGCTTCTGGAGGTCAACCCCAAGGGTCTGGAGGGCCTTCGCCGCAATCCCTTCGCCTTCCCTGAGCAAACCCAGCAGCAGGTGCTCTGTCCCCACCGCCGGATGCTTCAATCTCCGCGCCTCTTCCTGCGCCAGCAAGAAAACCTTCTGTGCCCTTTCCGTAAACCTTCCAAACATCAGGGCAAGCCACCTCCTGATTTGAAATATCCTCGCGCCGCCGGATCAAACTTCCAAAAACTTTTTGCGAGGTGTTTATGTTCTCGCCAGGGCCTCCCGGATGATCGCCGCCCGCATGAGATCGCGGTTAAAGGCATCCATCTCTCTTCCCGCCATCTTCTGAAGAAAGGCGGGCCGCGTCCGCACCAGGAGTTCATTCAGGGTTCTGTTGTCGAGGTTCCGCAGAAGCCCCAGGTCGAGGCCAAGGCGCAGGTTCGAGAGGAGGTCCATCGCCTCCTCCGAGCTGATGATGTAGGCATTGGTAAGGATCCCGTAGGAGCGGAGGATTCTGTCCTTGAGCTGGGCGCTCTTCTCCTTCTGCAGGCTCTCCCGCGCCAGCTCCTCCTGCTCGATGACCTGCTTGCTGACCGCCGTCAGATTCCCGTTTATTTCCTCCTCCCGCGGGCCGAGGGTGATCTGGTTGGAAATCTGGAAGAGGTTCCCCTTTGCCTCGGTTCCCTCCCCGTAGAGCCCCCGCACCACGAAACCCAGCTTTGCAAGGGTCGTGAAGACCCGGTTCGCCTGGTTCGTCATCACGAGGCCGGGAAGGTGCATCATCACCGAAGCCCGCAGGCCCGTCCCGACGTTGGTGGGGCAGCAGGTGAGATACCCGTACTGCTCGTCGTAAGCAAAGTCAAGCCTGCTCTCCAGGGCGTCGTCCACCTGGCTGGCCAGCTCCCAGGCAGCCTCCAGCTGGAGGGCCGGGAAGAGAACCTGGATCCGGAGATGATCCTCCTCGTTCACCATGATGCTCACTGCCTCGTCATCCCGCAAAACGAGCCCCCGCCCCTCTCCCTCATCCTGAGCGTGGTGGGGGCTGATCAGGTGCTTCTCCACCAGGATCTGCCTGTCCAGGGGAGACAGCGCCTCCAGCGCGGCAAAGGCAAAGGACCCCAGCTGCTGCCGGACCTCGGAGGCAGACAGCGCCCTCCGAACCCGGCTGAAGACCTCCCGCCCCTGCTCCGGAGACTGCAGGTGCGGGAAAGGATAGGCGGCGAGGTTCCTGGCCAGCCGGATGCGGCTGCTGATCACAATGTGGGCGTAAGGCCCCGCCCCTTCCATCCACCTGGCGTAGGCGGTATTGAGATGGTCCTGAATCGTCATGATCCTCTCTCCTGCGCTATTCAAGCTTCTGCTCCAGGGCGCGGATGCGATCCCTCAGTTCGGCCGCCCGCTCGTAGGCCTCGGCACGGATGGCTTTTTGCAGTTCTTCCCGCAGCCGCTCGATTTCCTGCCTGAACTTCAGCCTCCCGCCGGCCCGCCGGGGCACCTTCCCTCCGTGCCGGGTGCTTCCCTGGACCCTGCGAAAGAGCGGACCCAGCCACCTTTCGAAGGTCCGGTAGCACTCGCTGCACCCGAAACGCCCCACCTGACCGAACTGGGCGTAGGTGAGCTTGCACTTGGGGCACTGGGGGCTGGCAACCGGGGCCACCTCAAGCGGAGTGCCGTCCAGCAAACCCGCAAGAAACTTGTGGATCGAAAAATTCGGTTCGAAATTGAAAGGTATTTCGTGATGGCGCCGGGCGCACTCCTCACAGAGGTGGAGTTCTGTTTTTTTGTTGTTCTGGATTTTCGTGAGGTGCACCGTAGCCGGCCTCTTCTGGCATTCTTCGCAGTACATCTCCTTCACTCCCTTCCGGCCCCCGGCCGCGCCGCCGGACCAGCAGCTCTCCTACCTGAAGCCTCCTGCAGCGATAATCTCCCTGAGGATCTGGAGCTTGAGGTAATTCCAGTCATCACCCGAAACGCTCGTTTCGAGGGCCCGGAAAACGGTGTTCAAAAGGGCAAGCTCCCGGTCCGTTAACATCCCCTTCTCGGCCAGGAACTGCAGCGCATCCCGGAAATCCCTCCTCAGGGTCTCGACTTTTGCTTCACCCGGGCTCCCGGATGCCGACGCGGCATCCAGCCTGCAGATTCTGATGCAGCCGCCTCCACCCCGGCGGCTTTCCACGAGATAGCCGTGCCTGATGTCGAAACGGGTGTTAAGGACGTACGTAACCTGGGAGGGAACGCAGGCAAACTTTTCGGCAATCTCTTTCCGCCTGATTTCAACCCAGCCTCTGGGGCTCCGTCTCAGCAGCTCCTTGATGTAAGCCTCTATTGCCGTGACAAGACTCATTGCGCCTCCACCCGATCCAGAACTTCTTTGACTTTCTTTGACTTTTATTATAAGGCAAAAAGGAGGGAAGCGCGAACTGAAACCTGGTTTATTTTTTCCCAAAATTGCCGGTTATAGTCCTTTTTTATCGCATTTGCTTCAAAACTCAAACTAAAAATCAATCGTCTCCATTCCCTTATAAAAGGGTTTGATGTGGCAGGTGTCGTTGAGGCGGCAGATCACGAAGCCGTGCCGGTCGGAATACTCGAGCACGTTGACGGCGCAGGGGTCCTGCCTGATGTGCCAGAAGTGGGAGTTATCCAGGCCGAGAAGGGCGCACAGGACAACCTTCGTCACAACCCGGTGGCTGACGGCCACGACATTCTGCCCGTTGTGGCGGGCTGCGATCCGGTCCAGGGCCTCGAGGGCGCGCCTCCGGACATCCTCCAGGCTCTCCCCTTCTTCAAAGCGCACCTTGTGGGGCGCCGTGTTCCACAGGCGGTAAAGATCCACGTACTGTTCCTTAACCTCTTCGTGGGTAAGCCCCTGCCACTTCCCGTAGTCAAGATCGGTCAGGCCGTCTTCAACGATCACGGGGAGCCTGTGCGGCTCCGCAATGTAACGCGCCGTCTCCAGGGCGCGGCTCAGGGGGCTGGAATAAACGGCAGCAAGATTTAAGGCGCTGAGAATTGCCGCCGTCCGCCGCGCCTGCTCCACTCCGTGCTCGTTCAGCTTCACGTCAATCCGACCCCGGAAGATCTCGGCGCGGTTCCAGCTGGTCTCGCCGTGCCTCACCAGAAACAACCTCATCCCTTTCAAACCTCCAGTCTTCTCTGACAAACTCCCGCCCGCGCGTTAGATTTTTTCTCTCTTTTCACGAAAACTCCTTGTTTGATCCACATTTTATTCCAAAACCCATTCCTCATTTCAGGGGCTTCAGGGGCGCGAAAAATTTTGCCCATTGCCACCAGGGCGGCTTTTCGTGTTTAATTATCCTGAAGACATCTTTGATAGGGATACCCTTGAAAGCAATCCATCTGGAAGCCCGGAGGGATGAGGAAATGGCTTTAACCGAAGCGCAGCGGAATCGCTACCAGAGGCAGATCATCATGGAAGAGGTGGGCGAGGAAGGCCAGATGAGGCTTGCTGCAGGGAGGGTCCTGGTCGTTGGAGCGGGCGGCCTGGGATCTGCGGCCGCCTTTTACCTGGCGGCGGCAGGGGTGGGCACCCTGGGGATCATCGACGACGGGGAAGTCGAGCTTTCAAACCTGCAGCGCCAGATCCTGCACACCACCGGCAGGGTCGGGATGCCGAAGGCGGCTTCCGCCGGCCTCACCCTGAAGGCGCTGAACCCGGAAATCAAGATCAACACCCATCACATCAGGCTGGACAGGGCAAATGCCGCCGACCTGATCGGGCCGTACGACATCGTGGTCGGCGCCCTCGACAACTTCGAGACCCGCTACCTGGTGAACGAGACCTGCGTCAGGCTGGGGAAGCCCCTCGTGGAGGGAGGGGTGAGGGGCTTCAACGGCTTGCTCATGACGGTTCTGCCAGGCAGGGGGCCCTGCTACTGCTGCGTCTTTCCCCCGGCCGCGCCCGCCGGCAGCAAAGCCCCGGCTTCTGAGAAGCCCATCCCCGTCTTTGCCACCAGCCCCGGAGTGATCGGAACCCTCCAGGCCCACGAGGCCCTCAAGCTCCTGCTAAAGGTGGGAACTCCCCTCGCGGGCAGAATTCTCTTTTACGACGGCCTGACAGGCTCCTTTTACGAGCAGGAGGTGAGGCGGGCGCCCAGCTGCCCCTGCTGCGGTGATCTGAACCCGGCCTGAATTCTTTCGCCCAGGCGAAAAGCAGCTCACCCTGAACTCCTTTGGTATCCCCCCGATTTTGCCCAGAAAGATCGTTCGGTTTTTGACAAGTTCGCATTTTGCCCGGCCGCCGCGCCTGCCGGCGGAGATGTCCTGCCAAGCAGCCGGGAGTGTGCGGGAGGCTTCTCGTGAAATTTATCGCAAACCGGGGAAGGAAAGAGGGCCTCAATGTCGAATAAATATGGCGAAGGCAGCTTTCATTCACCCCTTCCCCGGAACTCTCTTCGCCTTGATCCCTCCTCCAATCATCCCCGGTTAATTCAAGAGATGCAAAAAGGCCTGAAGAGGTTCAAAGGCGCGGACCGGCCTGAAGCCTGAAACAAAGCATCAGCATTTGTGATTTCCGGTACAATGTTCTCAAGGGGACAGGCCCGGTCCTGAAGGGGGATGAAGGAGGCCACCAAGATCAAAGGAGGTGAGCATCCGGCCTGGAGTTCTGCTTCAGGGCCGGACGGGGGAATGGCAAAAGTTCTGATGCTGGATCCCGAAAAGTGCACAGCGTGTCGCACGTGCGAGCTCGCTTGCTCCTTCTTTCACGAAAAGGAATTTCGACCCAGCGCTTCCCGCATCAACGTCCTGACATGGGAATCTGACGGGATCTCGGTGCCGATGATGTGCCTGCAGTGCGACGCTGCAGCCTGTTTGAAGGTTTGCCCGTCGGGCGCTTTAAGCCGCAGCAAAGAAACGGGAGCGTTAACAGTAGACAACGAAAAGTGCCTTCGCTGCAAAATGTGCCTGAACGCCTGTCCTTTCGGCAACACAACCTACGACGCGGCCACAAACAAAATCCTCAAGTGCGACCTCTGCGGCGGCGACCCCCAGTGCGTCAAGTTCTGCCCTTCCGGTGCCGTAACCTACGTGGAGGCGACGAAGGGGACGCTGCTCAAAAAGAAAGCCTATGCGGAGAAATTTAAAGAACTACTTCGGGAGGTGAAGCAGTGATGTACGGCTGGGCAGGTCAAATCCTGCGGATCAACTTGAACAACAGGACGGCCAGCAAAGAACCCCTCGACCCGAAAGAGGCCAAAGACTTTCTGGGGGCGCGGGGTCTGGGGACGCGTCTGTGGATGAAAGAGGTCGATCCTGAAGGTGACCCGCTTGGTGAAAAAAATAACCTGATCTTCATGACCGGACCCCTGACGGGAACCCTGGCAACAAGCGCCAGCCGCTACAATGTTGTCTGCAAGTCCCCCCTGACCGGGGCGATCGCGGCCTCGAACTCCGGAGGGTACTGGGGCCCGGAACTGAAATTCGCCGGCTACGACGGGATCATCTTTGAGGGAAAAGCAGACAGGCCGGTATATGTATATATTAACGATGACCAGGTCGAGATCCGGGATGCCTCCCACCTCTGGGGCAGGAGCGTCAACGAAGCCACAGACATCATCCGGCAAGAGACGGACGATGCCGTTCGCGTTGCCTGCATCGGGCCCGCCGGTGAAAAACAGGTCAGGTTCGCCTGTATCGTAAACGACTACACCAGAGCGGCCGGCCGCTCGGGCGTGGGCGCCGTAATGGGCGCCAAGAACCTGAAGGCCGTAGCCGTAAAAGGGAGCGGCGGCGTCCGGGTCGCGGATCCGGAAGGCTTCATGGAAGCCCTTATGAGCGCCCGCGCCAGGGTGAAGGCGCACCCGGTTACCGGCCAGGGCCTCGGGCTCTACGGGACCGCGATCCTGGTGAACATTCTCGACCAGGCCGGCGCCTATCCGGTCCACAACTTCCGCGATTCCGGCACCTTCCCCGCCGCCGAAGCCACGAGCGGCGAGACCCTGAGAGAGAAGTTCCTGCTCAGGAACAAGGGGTGCATGGGCTGCAGTATCGGCTGCGGCCGGATTGTGAACGTACCCGAGGGGCCCTTCGCCGGGTTTGGAGAAGGCCCCGAATACGAGGCCGTCTGGGCTTACGGCGCCGACTGCGGCGTAGGGGACCTGGCGGCGATCATCAAGGCTAACAACCTCTGCAACGAACTCGGCCTCGACCCCATCACGATGGGGAGCACCATCGCCTGCGCCATGGAACTCTACGAAAACGGCGCAATCACCAGGGATGAGGTCGGGAGGGCGCTTGCTTTCGGGGACGCCGAAGCGATTGTGGAACTGACCAGGCTGACCGCCTGCCGCGAGGGCTTCGGAAACGAGCTGGCTGAAGGCTCCTTCCGCCTGGCCAGCAAGTACGGCCACCCCGAACTCTCGATGAGCGTCAAGAAGCAGGAACTCCCTGCCTACGACCCGCGCGGCGTCCAGGGCCTCGGCCTGAACTACGCCACCAGCAACCGGGGCGGCTGCCACGTCCGGGGGTACATGACCTCCCCGGAAATCCTGGGCATCCCCGAGAAGCTGGACAACCTCAGCACCAAGGACAAGGCGCAGTGGACGAAGACCTTCCAGGACCTCACCGCTGCCGTCGACTCGTCCGGCCTCTGCCTCTTCCTCACCTTCGCCATCGGGGCGCCGGAAATCGCGGCGCAGTTGACCGCAGCCACCGGCGTTGCATATACCGCAGATGACGTGGTCAGGGCGGGAGAGCGCATCTGGAACCTGGAGCGCCTCTTCAACCTGGCGAACGGGTTTACGAGAGGAGACGACACGCTGCCGCCGCGGCTGCTGAAGGAGCCGATCAGACACGGCCCGCTCAAGGGTTCAGTCCACAAGCTCGATGAAATGCTGGACGAATACTACCGGGTCCGCGGCTGGGACGCCGAAGGGAAGCCGACGGAAGCGAAGCTCCGGGAGCTTGGGCTTGAAGCCTGGCGCCAGCTGTAAGCCAGGGGTGATCCCGTGAAGGTGAAGTTTTTCGCCCTCCTGCGGGAGATTACGGGATTGAAAGAGACAGACGCCTTTCAGGGAGCCACAGTCCGGGAACTGCTGGAGAGCCTCTGCGCAAAATACGGAAGAAGGCTCGAGGAGTGGGTCTTTGCGCCCCGCGAGGCACAGGGTCCGCGCTCTTTAAGCGGGAACGTGATCATCCTCGTCAACGGGAGGGCGATCGAACACCTGGCCGGGCTGGAGACGCCCCTCAAAAAAACAGACGAAGTCGCAATTTTTCCCAAACTTGCCGGCGGTTGAAAAAGTCGAGAAAGGGGCGGAAACGGCTGATTTCCGCCCCTTTCAGTCTGCCGTTGAAACGGGGTGCTCTGTTGATCCGCCGGGATGGGGAACGGAGGCCGGCAAGGGGGCCAGGACTTCGCCCTGGTAGGCGACATCCGCGGGATTAAAGCAGTCCCGCGCAAGGAGTTGAGTGATGATGCTGACGCTTAACGGGAAGCCCTTTCCCATCAACGGGGCCGCGACGGTTCTCGAGGTGGCGCAGCGGGAAGGGATCTGGATCCCCACCCTCTGCCACCACCCGGGGCTTCCCCCCTACGGAGCCTGCCGGCTCTGCATCGTGGAAGTGAAGGCAGGGGGGAGGCCGGGGCTCACGGCTTCCTGCACCCTCCCGGCGGCAGACGGGCTCGTGGTGGAAACCGATTCCCCCCGCGTGCAGGAGGTGCGCCGGATGCTGGTGCGGCTGCTCCTTGCCCTCACGCCGGACGCCCCGGTGGTGCAGGAGCTGGCCGGGAGGCTGGGGGTGCGGGAGTCGGGGTTCAGGCCGGCCGGAGAGACCGGGTGCACCCTGTGCGGGCTCTGCGTCCGCACCTGCGAAAAGATCGGGGCCTGCGCCATCGGGTTCGCCTTCCGGGGCGCGCGCCGCCGGGTGACGCCTCCCTTCGGCAGGCCCGCCGCAGAGTGCCTCGGGTGCCGGGCCTGCGCCCAGGTCTGCCCCACAGGAGCGATCGAGGCGGCGCAACGTGAAGGGGAGCACGTCATCTGGAACAAAACCTTCGCGCTGGCGAGGTGTGAAGCGTGCGGCCGCGCCTATATGGCGGAAACCCTCATCGAGTACGTCAAAGAACGGCTTGAGTCCGATTTCTCCCTAAAACAGCCCGAAGAAAGGCTGTGCCCCGCCTGCCGGAAGAAAAAGGCGGGGCGCGCCCTCGTAGACCACCTGATCAAGAAACAACCTGCGAAGACCCCGAACCGGGTGCCGGAGGGATTTCCCCGGCGTCCAGCCTGATGTTACCCCGCACCCGGTGCCCGCACCTCCGGCGTTTCGGGCGCCGGGGAGCCGGCCGGCGCGGCCGCCGCCTGGTAAGTCCTGTACCCGCCGCTCAGATTGAAGACATCCTGAAAGCCGGCCGCCCTGAGGATGCGGCAGGCAATGTAGGAGCGCAGGCCCGACCCGCAGCTGACCACGATTTTCCGGCCGCGGGGGAGCTCTCCCAGGCGCCCCCGCAGTTCGTCCACCGGAATGTTGACGGCACCGGGGATCGCGCCCCGCGCGAACTCCTTGGGAGTGCGGACATCCAGGAAAAAGGCGCCCTCCTGCCGGTGAGCAGGAATCCGGTCCCAGGTGGTCACCGCCACGTCCCCGCGCAGCACGTTGGCAGCAGCAAAGCCGGCGATGTTCACCGGGTCCTTCGCCGAGGAGTAGGGAGGAGCGTAGGCCAGTTCCAGGTGCTCCAGGTCGAAGACCGTCATCCCGGCCCGCAGCGCCGTTGCCAGCACATCGATCCTTTTATCAGCACCCTCCTCCCCTACCGCCTGGGCGCCGAGAATCCGCCCGTCATCCGGGCCGAAAAGAAGCTTCAGGCTCAACTGCTTGCCGCCTGGATAGTAACCGGCGTGAGAAAGGGGATGGACGATCACGCTCTGGAAGGGGATCTGGTGCCGCGCCAGCACGCGGGCGTTTAAACCGGTTGCCGCAACGGTGAGTTCGAAGACCTTGCAGACCGAGGTCCCCTGCGTTCCCCGGTAGGCAATCTCCCGCCCGCAGATGTTGTCGGCCGCGAGCCGGCCCTGGCGGTTGGCGGGGCCCGCGAGGGGCACGATCACGGGTGTCCCGCTCACAAAGTGCCTGGCTTCGACGGCGTCACCCACCGCGTAGATCCTGGGGTCCGAGGTCCGCAGGTACTCGTCGACCCTGATCCCTCCGGTGGGCCCCAGCTCCAGCCCCGCCTCCGCGGCGAGCCTGGTCTCCGGGCGAAGCCCCACCGCCACCAGCACCAGGTCCGCCGGAACCTCCCGGCTTCCGGTGCGCACCACGAGCTTTCCTGCATGCTCCTTGATTTCCTGAACCTGCTCGCCCAGATAGAGCCGGACCCCCTTTTCCCGCAGGTGGGCATGAACAAGGGCTGCCATTTCATAGTCTAAAGGAGCCATTACCTGGTCCGACATCTCGACCAGGGAAACGCCCAAACCCCGCAGCCGGAAGCTCTCCGCCATTTCCAGCCCGATGAAGCCTCCCCCTACAACCACCGCTTCCCGTGCCTGCTTCTCATCCAGCCAGCGGAGGATGCCGTCCATGTCGGGAATCGTCCTGAGGGTAAAAACACCGGGCAGGTCGATCCCCGGCAGGGATGGCTTGACGGGTGCGGCACCGGGTGAGAGCACCAGAAAGTCGTATCTTTCCCGGTAAGTGCTCCCGGTTTTCAGATCCTTCACCTCCACCTCCTGCCGCGCCCGGTCGATCGCAGTGACTTCGTTTTCGGAGCGCACGTCAATCCGGAAGCGCTCCTGCAGCAGCTTCGGAGTGGCCACCAGCAAACTCTCCCGCTTCGGGATCACCCCGCTGACGTGGTAAGGAAGGCCGCAGCTGGCAAAAGAGATGTAGGGGCCGCGCTCGAACAGAACAATTTCTGCCTCCTCATCCAGCCGCCGCAGCCTGGTGGCGCAGCTTGCGCCACCTGCAACGCCGCCCACGATACAAACCTTTTTGCCCATCGCAACTCCTCCTCGCTTATGTCCTGAAAATGCAAGCCAGGTTATCCCTGCGGCCGCTCTGGATTTCCGCCCGCGAGCCCGGCGCGCAGGAACTATGCCGGAAAATCCCGCTGCGGCTCCGCTTCCGCAGCTGGGGCCGCGCCGGGCGAGCAGGCTTCAATTCCCCGCCGGAAAGCGGCGATAAATTCCCTTAAAACGCGCAAGACAAGGGCGCGCTCTTCCTCTTTCAGGAGGCCCTTCACCTGCTCCTGAAAGCGGCGGAGCACCCCCTCCCCCCGCGCCAGCGCCTCCCTCCCCTGCGGCGTCAGGGCCACCGGGCAGAGGCGCCGGTCCTCGGGGCACCGCTTCCGGTGGACGAGCTTCTTCTGCTCCAGGCTGTCCGCAACACGGGTCATCCTGCTGGGGGAAAGCTCCAGGGCTCCGGCCAGCTCCCGCATCGGGAGCGCCCTTTCAGCAAGCGCCCGGAGCGCCCTCAGCTCAACGGACGTAATCCCTGCCTCCTGCTGGAGGAGCTGCTCTTTTTGCTGGCAGCACAGGAGAAAGGCGTTCGTCAGCTCCATCATTTCCTGGCAGAAATCGTGCTCCGGCGGCGCCACGGCCTGGCTCACCCCCATCCTCCATCCGTCCACCGCTTACCGGCAGCAACGGAAAGCTGAAGCAGCAATCTTAAATAATATTTGCTATCGTCAATTATATTCCCAAGCAAAGACCCTGTCAACGACTCAAAAACCTTTTTTCCATGAAAAAAATCCTGACGCCGAACGGCAGAGTTCCGGAGGCCTTCGCCCGGGCGGGCGTCGTCCGCACCAACGGGCCGGTGGAGGCCGCGACGGGCGCCGCCCTGCGCCAGATCGCCTGCGATCTGGACTGCGGAGATCTGTTTTATTTCCTGCTGCGGCGGTGCACCGGCTTGCTGGCAATTTTTTGCTGTGCTAGAATGTTTCCAGGGAGCAACGGCATCCCTGAAGGAGGCGATAGCATGGAAATGGCAAGGATGGAGTCGGCCGCCGGCAGACTCACCTACGAGGACTTCCTGCTCTTTCCCGACGACGGGCGGCGGCACGAACTGATTGGAGGGGAGCACTTCGTGACGCCATCACCAAGCACCGTGCACCAGAGGTTTTTGAGAAAATTGTCAAGTATTCTTGATGATTACGTATCTGAAAAGAAACTGGGGGAGGTCTTCTTCGCACCACTTGATGTGGTCCTGTCGCCTCACGACGTGGTGGAGCCCGATCTGATCTTCATCAGCAACGAGCGGAGCGACCGCCTCACCGAAAAAAACGTGCAGGGCGCCCCCGACCTGGTGGTTGAAGTGATCTCCGAGTCCTCCCGCCGCCTGGACAAAAAAACAAAGAGGACTCTCTACGAGCGTTACGACGTTATCGAATACTGGCTGGCCGACCCGGAACTGGGCATCTTCGAGATCTACCGGCGCGATGAAGCAAACAAACTGGTGAAAGCCGCCGAATACGAAGATGCAGGCAAAATTACTTCCCCTCTCTTCCCGGAATTGATCATTGATCTCGAAAACCTCTTAAAAACTGGATAACCCTCTCCCAGGCGCTCCCGCAGTTCGTCCAACGGAATGCTCTCGGTCTGCCGTCGAAACCGGGGTGCTCTGCTGCTCCCCCGGAAGGAAAATGCAGGGGGTTTGGCGAAGGACCCGATACAGGCCGTTAACCTGGGTGAACGGCCTGGGGGCGGGGGTGTTCACCGCCCCCGCCTCCTGTGAATCAAAACCGCAGGGAAGGAGACCGAAAAAATGACGGAAGCGGAGGTACGGGAGCTGATCGCCCGGCACCAGACGCCGAACGGCAGAGTTTCGGGAATACTGGGCGAAATCCAGAAGAAATACCGCTACCTTCCGGAAGAGGCGCTGCGCCTGGTGGCGCGCGAGCTGGGCATCCCCCTGACCCAGGTCTACGGAGTAGCCACCTTCTACGCGGCCTTCAGCCTGGAGCCGAAAGGGGAGCACCTGATCTGCGTCTGCCACGGCACCACCTGCCACGTCAGGGGAGCGAAGCAGCTTGCGGAGCGGCTGGAAGCGGAGCTCCAGATCAAACAGGGGGAAACGACAAAAGACGGAAAGTTCACGCTGGAGGCGGTGCGCTGCCTGGGCTGCTGCAGCCTGGCGCCGGTTGTAAGCATCGACGGCAAAGTTTTCGGCCGCATCAGGCCCGAGCAGATTCCGGAGGTCGTCAGCGCCTGGCGGGGAGGGGAGCAGACGTGAACAGGTTGGAGGAACTGCGGAGAGCCGGCCTCAATTCCCTCTACCCGGAAAAGGTAAAATTCACCGTGGGGAGGGCGACCTGCGGGCGCGCCTCGGGAGCAGACGAGGTCTACCGGGTTCTGCAGGATGAAGTGGCAAGGCAGGGGCTTGACTTCGAGGTCGCCTCCACCGGCTGCCTGGGCCTCTGCCAGGAGGAGCCGCTGGTTTCCGTAAGGTGCCCGGGAGGGCCGCGCCGCGTCTACGGGAGGGTGAACCCCGAACTGGCGCGGCAGCTTGTGGAAGAAGTTGCCAGAGGCGGGTTTCCCAGGCGGAGGCTGCTCGGGAAGGTTTACGAAGACGAGGTCCTGATCACCGGGGAAAGGGTGAAGCTCACGGGAGAGGCCCCGGAGGGGCGCCTCCTTGCGGAAATCCCCTTCTACGCCCCCCAGATTAAAGTGGCGACAAGAAACTGCGGCTGGATCGACCCGGGAAGCATCGCCGAGTACGTGGCGAGAGGAGGGTACCGGGCGCTGGAGCAGGCCCTAAAGATGCGGCCCGGGGAAATCATTGAAGAAGTTCTGGCCTCCGGCCTGCGCGGGCGCGGCGGGGGCGGCTTTCCGACGGGGCGGAAGTGGGCCCTCGCCAGGCAGGCGCCCGGTGAGACCAGGTACGTCATCTGCAACGCCGACGAGGGGGACCCGGGCGCCTACATGGACCGCAGCATCCTCGAAGGGGATCCCCACACCGTCCTGGAGGGGATGGTGATCGGCGGCTACGCCATCGGGGCGCAGAGCGGGATCATCTACTGCCGGGCAGAGTACCCGCTGGCGGTGGCGACCCTGCGGGAGGCCATCAGGCAGGCGGAGGAGCACGGCTTCCTGGGCGAAAACATCTTCGGGTCCGGGTTCGACTTCCACATCGAAGTCGTCGAGGGGAGAGGGGCCTTTGTCTGCGGGGAAGAAACCGCCCTGATCGCGTCTATCGAAGGGAGAATGGGAGAGCCCCGGCCGCGCCCCCCCTACCCGGCCGAGCAGGGGCTCTGGGGGAAGCCCACCTGCATCAACAACGTCGAGACCTGGGCCAACATCCCCCCGATCATCGCGCGCGGGAGCAGGTGGTTCGCCGGGATGGGAACCGGAACCAGCAAGGGGACCAAGGTCTTCGCCCTGGTAGGCGACATCCGCAACAACGGGCTGGTGGAGGTCCCGATGGGAACAACCCTGCGCCAGATCGTCTACGATGTGGGGGGAGGGACGGGAATCTTCGATCTGAAGGCCGTCCAGACAGGAGGGCCTTCGGGCGGCTGCATCCCGGCCGGGATGATCGACCTCCCGGTAGACTACGAGGCGCTCACGGGCGCCGGTTCCATCATGGGCTCCGGCGGGATGGTGGTGATGGACGAGCGGTCGTGCATGGTGGACGTAGCCCGCTTCTTCCTTGCCTTCACCCAGGACGAGTCCTGCGGCAAGTGCCTCCCCTGCCGGGAGGGCACCAGGCAGATGCTGGAGATCCTCAACAGGATCTGCGCCGGGGAAGCGGAGCTGCCGGACCTCGAACTGCTGGAAGAACTCGGCAGAGCCGTGAAGGACGCCTCCCTGTGCGGGCTCGGCCAGACGGCGCCCACCCCTGTCCTGAGCACCCTGAAATACTTCCGGGAAGAGTACGAGGCCCACATCCGGGACCGCTTCTGCCCTGCGGGAGTCTGCCCGGAGCTCTTCGAACTCGTCATCGCGGAAGACGCCTGCCGGGGCTGCGGCCTCTGCGTGAAGGTCTGCCCGCAGGGGGCGATTACCGGTGAAAAGGAAAGGCCGCACCACCTGGACAGGAAGAAGTGCGTCCGCTGCCGGGCGTGCCTGGGAGTCTGCCGGAGAAAGGCGATTAAAGCAGTCCCGCGCAAGGAGTTGAGTGATGATGCTGACGCTTAACGGGAAGCCCTTTCCCATCAACGGGGCCGCGACGGTTCTCGAGGTGGCGCAGCGGGAAGGGATCTGGATCCCCACCCTCTGCCACCACCCGGGGCTTCCCCCCTACGGAGCCTGCCGGCTCTGCATCGTGGAAGTGAAGGCAGGGGGGAGGCCGGGGCTCACGGCTTCCTGCACCCTCCCGGCGGCAGACGGGCTCGTGGTGGAAACCGATTCCCCCCGCGTGCAGGAGGTGCGCCGGATGCTGGTGCGGCTGCTCCTTGCCCTCACGCCGGACGCCCCGGTGGTGCAGGAGCTGGCCGGGAGGCTGGGGGTGCGGGAGTCGGGGTTCAGGCCGGCCGGAGAGACCGGGTGCACCCTGTGCGGGCTCTGCGTCCGCACCTGCGAAAAGATCGGGGCCTGCGCCATCGGGTTCGCCTTCCGGGGCGCGCGCCGCCGGGTGACGCCTCCCTTCGGCAGGCCCGCCGCAGAGTGCCTCGGGTGCCGGGCCTGCGCCCAGGTCTGCCCCACCGGTGAGGTGAAGTTCAGCGAGAGCGGCAGCCGCCTCTTCGGGGAAAACTGGCAGGTAGAGCTGGAAATGGCAGGGTGCGCCTCCTGCGGCAAGCCGTTTATCCCCCGGCCGCTCTTCGAGCACCTGAAAACTGCAGCCGGCCTGGAGGGAGAAGGACTCTGCCCCACCTGCCGGCAGAAGAAAATCAGCACCACCCTCGCAGACACCTTCCTCCTCCGGAAGCAGGTCCGGTGAAGCTGCCCGGCGCGGTGCCATCTGGTATAACCTGCAACCGGTCCGGGCAACCGGGGGCACCGGCGAAAAGCCCTAAGGCAGGACAACCGTCTCCCCGTGCTCCGGGAAGAAGAGCCGGACAAGCCCCCGGAACTGCTCGAAGAACCGGCGGTCCTCGCCGTGCACGGGGATCAGCACCTGCGGCCTGATGGTTTCCACCAGTTCCACCAGGCCCGGGCCGTGGATGTGGCCGCTGGCATGAAAGCCCGGCTCCCTTCCCCTCCCCTCCCGGTCGCCGGGGTCCCCCACGAGATTCAGGCCCAGGTAGCGGATCCAGGCGCGGAGCCGGTCGAGATCGATGTGCATCTCCTCGTTGAAGGCCTCGCTGGAGGAGTAGATGTAAACCCCGCCCTGCGGGCTGATGTCGAGAAGCTCGTGGAAGTCGTAATAGGAAAAGCAGAGGACGTAGGCCCCCTGGTCGCGGCTTACGGCCGCGGCGTCCACCACCCGCTCGGGGCAGCGGGTCCGGTAGCGCTCCAGCAGCTCCCGCTCCCAGAGCGGCCTGGCAGCCTTGAGATCCACGTAAAGGGCGAAGGTCTCATCTGCCAGGGGATCGGGGATGCCCCCGCCGGCGGTGGCAAGGGCCTCCAGAAGGTAGGCATCCTTTGTGGTGATTCCCAGCCGGCGCCCCGCCCCCTCCGCCGCCTCCCGGAAAGCGAGCAGCCTCTCGATGTTCCGGGGCCCGAAGTCTGCAACGACCAGCCCCCCGGCCCGCCCGATCACCTCCCGGGCGCGCTCCGCCACCTCCTCCTCCCGGACGGGCCGCTCCGTGCCGGGGTGGGTCCCCTCGCAGATGAGGGCAAGGGGCGCCAGGGCCGCCGCCTCCTCCATAAAGCGGCGCGTCTTCGCCGCCCCCTTCCCGTGCAGCCGGAGGTCCCCCGTGTAGAGCACCCACCCCTCTGAAGTTTCGATCCCGAAGGCTCCCGCCCCGGGGATGGAATGATCCACAGGCCACCAGCGCACCCTGAGGCTTCCGATCTCCACATCCCCCTCCACCGCTTCGAGGGGGAAGCAGTTCAAGGGGCGGGAGGAGGCGGGCCGCGCCCAGAAGGCGGCGGCAGCCGGGGGGAGCGAGGGAGCCCCCAGACAGATGTAGCGGCGCTGCTCGCAGGCTGCCTTTCTGTAGTTTGCCGCCTGGAGGAGCCCCTCCCTGACCTCGCGGGGGGTGATATAGCAGGTCTCCCGGTCGAAGCCGCCCTGCGCCGTGTCCTGCATCGCCTTCGCGATCAGAGCGGTAACCAGCCCGGTGAAAACGGGGATCCGGTGGTCGAGAAAGGAAATGTAGCCGCTGTGGTCAACGTGGGCGTGGGAAAGGAGCACCCCCTGGACCTCCAGGCTGCGGTAGCAGGGGTGGCTGCTCACGCGGTCCCAGCGGGTGCGGCCGGGAAGCTCGAAGTCCGGCCGGTAAATCCCCCTCAAGGGCGGAAGAAGCCCCAGGTCGAGGAGATCGCCCAGCCCCACGATGGCGCGCGGGCGGAGGAACTCGTCAAAGAAGGTTCCTTCGGCCCCGAAATTGGTGCCGAAATCCAGGAACACCGCAGTTCCGTCGGCCTCGCAGAGGATCTTGTTTCCCCCGATGCAGCTCGCCCCGTCGTAAAAAGTCAAGCGCACCATGCTTCCACCCCCATCTCGTATTCAAGTTCTCCCTACACCTTCCAAAATCCTCCCAAAAGGAGACACTCCCAAAAACATTGCGGTCCGGCCCCCCGAACCAGATTTCCCTAAGCTGAATAAAATAAAAAATAAAAATAAGGAGAGATAAGAAATGGGAAAATCAATCGTTCCGCTGCTGCTCATTGCCTTTTTTGCGGAGCGCCTGGTGGAGATTGCCAAATACCTGATCAAGCCTTTCCTGGGAAGCCGGGGGGAACCTGCCTGTCGCACCCTCTGGCAGGCATTGGGGCTTGCCGCCGGCATCCTCCTGGCTTTTGGCATGCAGGTTAATTTCCTGGACCTGATCGGAGTGGCGGGAACACCCTGGCTCGGGAAGCTGCTCGCAGGCATCTTTGCCGGAATGGGCACCCAGTGGGTCCACGAAATCGTCAGCAACCTTCCCTACGATGCCGCCCGCAGCTTCCGGGCCCAGGCAAAGCTCCGCAACAGCACTCCAGGGCAACAGCGCCAAAAAAAATAAGGCCGGGGGTATCTCCCGGCCGCAGCTACCTGCACCATCCAGGTTGATCCAGGCGTCTCCTGAACGTTCCCCCGCACCGCACCGGCAAAGGCATCCCAGAGGCCCTGAGAGGCTGGCGCTCGTCCCCAGGGCGAAACTCAGAATCGCGATCTCCCTCCCGTGGATCAGGGTCCCCTCCAGGGCAAGCTGCCCAAAGAGGCGGAAGTCACCCCACCCTCCCTTTCCACATACCCTGATATTAGCTTTAACTTTTAGTTCCCCGCAAAATTCTTTCCCAAAATTAAACATCTTGCCCGGACGAAAGGGGTGCTGCCGTTGCAGACTGAACGCGTTCTTCCCTTAAGCGACCTGCCCGTTGGGGAAAGCGGGACGGTGGTCGGCCTTGAAGCGCACGGGCCCGCCCGCCAGCGTCTCCTCGACCTGGGCCTCGTCCCCGGGACGCGGGTGGAGGTCCTGCGGAAAAGCCCCGGCGGCGACCCGGTCGCCTTCCGGTTCCGGGGCGCCGTGATCGCACTGCGCCGCGAGGCGGGCCGCGCCATCCTGATCCGGCCCGAGAAAAGGGAGCGGGGGTGAACTCCTGATGAGGCCTCAAGAGCTGGAGCGCAACCCCGCCCCGCGGCCTGCTCCGGAACTGGAGAGGATTGCAGCAGAGGCGCGCCGGATGCGCGAGGCCATAGAGGGAAGAGAAGGGGAAAGGGGAAGGGTAAGGGACCGGATCGCCGCCGCCGTCTACCGTCAAGCAGAGCTGGTGGCGAAGCAGGTTGTGAAGCGCCGCCAGAAGAACTCCCCCTGGTGCGCCTGGGAAAAGCGCCTGGACGACATCCTGGCCTCGCGCCTTTTGGGCTATCCGGTGATGCTCGCCCTGCTCGGAATCGTCTTCTGGATCACGCTGGTCGGGGCGAACATCCCCTCGGCTTTTTTAAGCAAGATCTTTTTCGGCTTTGAGGCGCAGCTTACCGCATTCTGCAGCAGAGTGGGGGCCCCCGCCTGGGTGCACGGCCTCTTCGTTCTGGGCGTCTACCGCACGGCGGCGTGGGTCGTCTCGGTGATGCTCCCCCCAATGGCCATCTTCTTTCCACTCTTCACCTTCCTCGAGGAACTGGGCTACCTCCCGCGGGTTGCCTTCAACCTCGACCGGTTCTTCCGGAGCGCCGGGGCGCAGGGAAAGCAGGCCCTCACCATGAGCATGGGGTTCGGGTGCAATGCAGCAGGGATCGTCTCCTGCCGGATCATTGAGTCGCCAAGGGAGAGGCTGATCGCTCAGCTGACGAACGTTTTTGTGCCCTGCAACGGGCGCTTCCCCACCCTGATCCTCCTGGCCGGCCTCCTGACCGGGGGGCTGGCGGCCCCCGGGTGGAGGACGCTGGCGGCAGCAGGAACGGTGGCAGGGACGGTGGTGCTGGGGACGGCAGTCACACTCCTCGTTTCCTGGGGGATGTCCAGGACCTTGCTGAAGGGGGTCCCCTCCTTCTTTGCGCTGGAGCTTCCCCCCTTCCGGCGCCCCCAGTGGGGCCGGATCTTGATCCGCTCCCTCTGCGACCGCACCCTGGTAGTGCTCCGGAGGGCGGTTACGGTCGCCGCCCCGGCGGGAGGCGTGATCTGGCTCCTTGCCAACACCCACCTCGGGGGAAGCAGCCTGCTCGGACGGCTCGCAGGCGGGCTCGACCCCCTGGGAAGGCTGCTCGGGCTCGACGGCTTCATCCTGGCCGCGTTCATCCTCGGGCTTCCGGCCAACGAGATCGTGCTCCCCATCCTCCTGATGGGTTACCTCTCTGCCGGGGCGATGGTGAAAGTGGAAGGGGTGGAAGCCCTCCGGCAGCTTTTCCTGGCCCAAGGCTGGACCTGGCTGACGGCCCTGAACATGATGCTCTTCTCCCTGCTCCACTACCCCTGCGCCACCACCCTCCTGACAATCCGCAGGGAAACGGGGAGCTGGAAGTGGACGCTGCTTGCCGCGGCGATCCCGACCCTGGTTGCCGCGGCCGCCTGCCTCCTCACGGCGACCGGGGCGCGGCTCTGCAGCCCTTAAAAACTCAAAAACGACAACAGGCCGAGTCGGGGAGGTCTGCGGCGCAGCTCCCGGAGGTTTTCCGATAAAGCAGTCAGGGAAGCAAGGGAGGTGAAGAAAGATGCTGACGGAGAGCATGGAGGATTACCTGGAGATGATCTACCGCCTCCAGGAGGCGAAGGGGTACGTGCGGGCCGTGGACCTGGCGGAGGCCCTGAACGTCCAGCCGTCCTCTGTAACCAGGATGATCCAGAAGCTGAGCGAGGGGGGTTTCATCAGGTACGAGAAGTACCGGAACATCGCCCTGACGGGGCGGGGCGCCGCCCTCGGCCGTTTTCTGGTCTGGCGCGACCAGATGCTGAAGGAGTTCCTGGCCTTGCTCAAGGCGCCGGTGGGGGTGGAGGAGCAGGTGGAGGGGATCGAGCACTACATCACACCTCCCACCATGTGCCTGATCCGCAACCTGGTCGCGTACTTCGCGGCCAACCCGGAGCGCCTCCAGGAGCTGGAGCTGCTCCGGCAGGAGCACCGCTACCCGGACGGGGAAAAGCTTGCCGAGCTGCGGGCCTGGCTCTTCAAGCACAATGAGGAATAAAGCCCCGATAGAGGAACCTGCCTGCTCAATTCGCCTGAAGCGGAGGGAACTAAATGAACAGAAACAAAAAGGAGGACCGGTACGTGGTAGCCCTCGCCGGGAACCCCAACACCGGGAAAAGCACCCTTTTCAATGCCCTGACGGGGCTCAACCAGCACACCGGAAACTGGCCGGGGAAGACGGTGGAGATGGCGCGGGGGTATTACCGCCACCGGGGGAAAAGGGTCACCCTGGTCGACCTGCCGGGAACCTACTCCCTCCTCGCCAATTCTCCGGAGGAGGAGGTGGCGCGCGATTTTCTCTGCTTCTCCCGCCCGGGCGCCGTCGTGGTGGTCGCGGATGCCACCTGCCTGGAGCGCAATCTCCACCTCGTCCTGCAGGTGACCGAGATCACCCCCCGCGCCGTGGTCTGCCTGAACCTTATGGACGAGGCGCGCCGCAAGGGGATCCAGGTGGACGCCGCCGGGCTTGCGGAGGCGCTGGGGGTGCCGGTGGTTCCCACGGCCGCCCGCCGGGGGGAGGGTTTGCTGCAGCTTAAAGACACCGTTGACGACCTCCTCACCGGAGCCCTCTACCCCAGCCCGCGGCCGGTAGCCTACGACCCGGAGCTGGAAGCCTGCCTCGGGAAGCTGGAAGAGGAGCTGCGGGAGCTGGCAGGCCTGAACGGCGGACTCAACCCCCGCTGGCTTGCCCTCCGCCTCCTCAGCGGCGACCCCGAAATCATTAAAAACGAACTGGTCATGCTTAACCGGCTCCCGGCCGGGACATACTAAGGAGGCAAAAGAGGCGCGCCAAACAATCGCAAAGAAAAGCCGGGGTTCAGCATGTTCAAACCGGAACGCGTCCTTTTCGAAAGGGAGGCCCTTTCCTACCCGCTGGGGGAAAAACTTCACCGCTTTTTCCGGGCGCAGGGCGTGGAGCTGGGCTTCACCGGCTCCCACAACCGGGTGACCGGGATTCCCGGGAAAACGCGGGCCGCGAAGTTCTTTCATGCGAAGCGCACCCTCGTGGTGGGGGTCCGGCGCAGCAGGGACTTCGAAACCTGCCGCCCCTCGGCCCACTACCAGCTTCCCCTCGCCACCGGCTGCCCCGGGCTCTGCGAGTACTGCTACCTGCTGACCAACCTGGGGCGCAGCCCCTACATCCGGATCTACGTCAACGTTGAAGAAATTCTCGAGGCCGCGGCGGGCTACATCCGCGCCAGGCTCCCGGAGGCAACGGTTTTCGAGGGGGCCGCCACGTCGGATCCCCTCGCCGTAGAGCCGTACACCGGAAGCCTCGCCCTTGCAATCGAATTCTTCGCCCGGCAGCCTCAGGGGCGCTTCCGCTTCGTCACCAAATTCACGGATGTCGAGCCCCTGCTCCGCCTGGAGCACCGCGGCGCGACCCGGTTCCGCTTTTCCATCAACACGGAAAGGGTGATCAGGGCCTACGAACACGCCACACCGTTGCTGCAGGAGCGCCTGGCGGCCGCCCGGAGGGCTGCGGCGGCAGGCTACCCCCTGGGCTTCATGATCGCCCCCATCATCGCGGAAGGCGACTGGGAAAGGGAATACGGCGCCCTTTTCGAGGAGCTGGCCCCCTTCGCCGCCCTCCCCGACCTGACATTTGAGCTGATCACCCACCGCTTTACGGCGCGCGCCCGGGCCCTGATCCGGGAGCTGTTCCCAAGAACGGAACTCCCGCTCGACGAAAGGGAGAGGGCTTTCAAATGGGGGCAGTTCGGCTACGGGAAGTACGTCTACCCGCCGGAGGTGCGCAAAAAAATCGAAGCCTTCTTCCGCGCCGCGCTCGAGACAGGCTTCCCCCGCGCCCGCGTCGAGTACTTCGTTTAAGCCCCTCTCTCCACCAGACGGCCCCCACCGGGCAGCGGGCAATCTGGGGGTCGGCGGTGACGGGCTTTCCAACTGGGCCCGGGCAACAAGAAGCCGGTCAAAGAGATCCCGGCGATAAGGAAGAAGCGCAGAAACGTGGAGGACATGGCGCATCTGAACGGGCAAGGAATCGATTCCGTTTAAGGCCAGCTGTTCAAGAAAGAAAGGACTCCAGACTGCACGGAAACGCAGTTTTCCCACAGGGCGGCCTTAAGCTGGCAGCACTGAGGAACAGCCTGTTCTCCCCATCGCCACGGCGCCCCCGGCCACCTAAAAATTATCTTCGATGATCTGCTCTACTTCTTCCCAAAACTCCAACAAAGTAACACTTTGTTGCCCTTCCTGTGAACAATCGTGAGTGTTCGGCGCATCGAAAGGATGGCGATGCCACTCTCCTCCTAATTCATCCCTTCCATATATTCTCTGATTCCCTAATATCAGTGCGAAATTCGTGGTATTAAATTTATCGTTCCGATAAACTTGAATAAACAGGTCCGAGTAAATAAATATCCTGGCTTTCAGGGTATACTTGCCATAATCAATTAGTTGAATAGAATCTACCAGTTCCATCTGGCGAAGATATTCCAATTCGTTCACGAGAGAGCGAACGGAATTCAACTTTTAGTCAACCTTTCGATTTCCTCACGGAGTTCCTCAAGTTTCGTAACCGCCAGTTCCCAATTGAAATAATCCTCCTCAGTTTCCCAGGAAGGAGTTTTCATCAGATCCGAGTTTTTAAAGCTAAAAAAGTCCATCTGGTATTTTCTTTCAAATCTGCGCTTTATTAAATCGTACTTACGACTTTCCATACGCATCCGATCAATAATTATTTTCTTCAAGCCTTCCCTGGGGGAAAGGGTAGGATCCAGTTTTAGCAGAAAACTAAAAAGATCTTTATCTGATTCCGAAAGCAAAGCGACCTCCTCCTTCCGCGCAATAATAATGCTTTTTAGGCTTTGTTGGGCACATCGCACTGGATTTCCTTCCCGTTGATGATGAGCTTGATAGGAGGAGCAGCAGTACTGGCCTGGATCAAAAGCCCGAGAAGCAAAACAACAAGGAAACAACCGACCCACCACTTTCGCACGTCCAGCGCCTCCTTCAAGATCAGTTTAGCATAAAATCTTCATTATCTATGCAACTTTTGTTTTCTAAATATACCACAAAAAACGGAACGCTCTTTTCTTCACCCAGACGGCCTCCACAGGGCAGGGGCAAGAATGAGAACGGGGCTTCAGCACTTTTTCGCAGGCACTGCAGCAACCGGCATACCCTCTTGCAGGGCGCCTACGTTGCTCACGACAACCTGCTCGCCCGGCCGCAGCCCCTGCAGGACCATCACCTCGCCATTGCCTCTCAGGCCCAACCTGACGGGCCTGCGAACCACCCTGCCGCGGCTGACGACGAAGACGCAGCTCTGCCCGCCCCCGGTCTTCACCGCCGCAAGGGGGACGACAAGCCCTTTTGGCCCGGTGATCCTGATCGTCGCCCGCGCCGTCATCCCCGCGGCCAGGCCGCTTTTTCCAGGGACCGAGATCTCCACCGGGAAGTACTGGCCGGTTGTTGCCGCCACCGGCCCGACGCGGCTGATCCTGCCGGTAAAGGACCTCCCCGGGAGGGCATCAACGGCCACCTTGACCTCCTGCCCAACGGAAAGCAGGGGTACGGCCTCCTGGGATACCATCCCCTGGAGCTTGAGGACCCCTACATCGGCAACTGTAAGAAGAGGCACTCCTGGCGAGGCCAGCTCCCCGGGGTTGATGTTGCGGTTGGTGACGACTCCGCCGATCGGGCTGGTGATCCTGCTGTTGCTGATCTGGGCGCTGATCACCCCGGCGGCAGCCTGCTGCACGGCGACGGCGTTGCTTGCCGCCTCGTACTTCTTCGCGAAGTCCTGGTACTTTTTCTCAGCTCCTTCCAGCCTGCTCTGCGCCTCATCGAGCTGGCTCGGAGAGGCGGCTCCGGCATCGGCCAGCTTTTTGATGCGCTCGCAGGTCTTCCGGGCAAGGTCGAGCTCCACCCGCGCCGCCTCGACGCCGATCCGGGCGTCTTCCGCCTGGGCCTCCGCCACCCGGACCGCGGCCTGGGCCTGCTTGAGCTGGGCGTTCAGCTCCCTGGTGTCAATCTGGAGCAGGAGCTGGCCGGCTGCCACGCGGTCGCCCACATCAGCCCCCACCACGTCCACCACACCCGCCAGCTTGCTGAAGATGTTGACGGTCCTGTTCGGGGCCAGGACCCCGGTAATCTCCAGATCCGTCGTGACGGCGCCCTCACCGACTGGGAGGACCTCCACCGTCACCTTGCCGGCGGCCCTGCTGCCGCACCCCGCCGCCAGGAGCAAAGACACCGCCGATAAAATGGCAGCTACTGCTTTCCTCCAGCTTCTCATCCCAATCTCCCCTTCGCCGTAGTCACCGGTTAAAAAGCCCTTCAGAAAAGTTCACCTGACGTGGATCTTCACGGTCACGCTCATCCCCGGCATCAGCCTCAGATCGCGCCCGCTGACGAGCCGGATCTTCACGGGGATCACCTGGGTCACCTTGGTGTAGTTGCCGCCGGTGTTCTGGGCAGGCAGGAGCGAAAAAACGGAGGTCGTGGCCATCCCGATGTTTTCCACCCTGCCGCTGAAGACGCGCCCCGGATAGGCATCGATCCTGACATCGACCGGCTGCCCCACCCTGACCCGCTCAATCACCTTTTCCTTGATGTTGGCGCTGATGTAAATGTTCTCCGTATCGGCGATTACTGCCAGCGGCATCCCGGGTGTGGCCATCTGCCCCACGACGGCTTTCGACTGGATCACCTGCCCGCTGATCGGGGCCTTGATCACCGCCTTCTCTGCCATCACCCCGGCCACTGCCCCCATTGTTTGAGGGTTGAGCGCACCCGAGGTGAGGGCGGAACCGAGGTCCTGCCGCCCGAGCACCTGCCCCGCCCGGACTACGTCCCCTTCCCTGACGTTCCACTCAAGGAGCCTGCCGCCGATCTCCGGAGTCACGGTAACCGCATCCGCGGCCACGCGGGCATCCTCGGTGCTCACGTAATGCTCGCCTTCGTAGTGGTAGTAAAAGGCGATGCCGCCCGCTCCGGCAACCGTTAACGCAAGAACCAGCGCGATAACCAGACGTCTCCGCAACGAAACCACTCCTTACCGCCCATCTTTACTCGAGAACCGCCCCTCCCCTGCGGCGGCCTTCCCCTTTGCGCAAAAACAAGGCAGGAACGACCCCCGCCAGGGTAAAGCAGGCCGCGACTATGAAAATGTCGTCGATGCCCCGCACGAAGGCCTCCAGAGAGACCACCCTCTGGAGGTAGAGGAGGCCCAGCTCCCTCGCCCGGGCAGGGTCAACACCCAGGTGCAGCCCCACCTGCTGCAGGAACTGCGCCACCGACGGGTTTGCGGCCGTGATGTTGCCCGCCATGTGCGTGGCGTGCATGACCTCCCGCCTGTTCAGGATGGAGGTCAGCACCGCGATCCCGAAGGAGCCCGAGACCCGGCCGATGATGTTGGTGATCGCCGAGGCCCGCCCTACCAGCTCGGTAGGAATCACGGCGAGGGCCGCGGTCTGGGCCGGCATGTTGGCGAAGGACATGCCCAGGCCGCGCAGGACCATCCACGTGACGATGGTCGTCGTGGGGGTATCCAGGTTCAGGTGATGGAGAAGATAAGTCATCAGGGAGAGAAAGAGGAGCCCGGAGACCGAGAGAACCTTGGGCCCCACGCGGTCGTAGAGGAACCCCACGAGAGGCATCGCCGCTCCAGAGACGAGCGCACCCGGCATCATCAGGAGCCCCGTTTCCATCGCCCCCAGCCCCCGCGCCGTCTGCAGGAAGAGGGGAAGGTAAAAGACGCCGGCGAAAAGGCCGATGGTGGTGACGATCACCATAAAGTTGGCAAGGGCAAAGGTGGGGTAGCGGAAGACGCGCAGGTCGAGGAGGGGATTCTCCTGGGTCAGCTCCAGATAAACGAAGAGGCCCAGCATCACCACGCTCGTGTAGAGAAGGAGAACTATAGACTCCGAGGCCCACCCCCAGTCGTTCCCCTTGCTGAGAGCCAGCAGCAGGCAGAACAACCCTGTGGCAGAAGTCAGGACCCCTCCGGTATCGAGGCGGCCCGCCCCGGCGGGAGGGAAGTCGGGAATGAAGAAATGCGAAAGCAGTGTCCCCAGCACACCGATGGGCAGGTTGATGGTGAAGATCCAGCGCCAGTTGACGTATTCAACCAGGTAGCCTCCCAGGGTAGGGCCTATCGCCGGCGCCACGAGGAGGGCGATCCCGAAGATCCCCATGCCGCTGCCGAGCATCTCGGGGGGAACGATCCGGACGACCATTGCCATCGTCGTGGGCATGATCATCCCTCCCCCCAGCGCCTGGATCACCCGGGCAGCAATGAGGGAGTCAATGTTCCAGCTCAGGCTGCACAAAAGCGACCCGAACGTAAAAATGAGCAGAGAGAGGATGTACAGGCGCTTGAAGCCCAGCCTGTCGCCCAGCCAGCCGCTCAAGGGGACAACAACACCGAGCGCCAGCATGTAGATGGTGACCACCCACTCCACGGTGCTGATGTCGGTGTTGAAGATGTTCATGATGGTGGGAATGGCGACGTTGACGATGCTGGAGTCCAGGATCGCCATGAAGGCCCCGATCAAAGACGTCAGCACAGGTACGAACCAGAAGTAGCCGCTTCTTCCCCCTGCCGGGGCAGCGGCGCGGGGGTCCTGGAGATGCCGGAGTCCTCGCTCCCGATCGGTTCCCGTCAATTGCTTTCACCCTTTCCTGAGTCCAGGCAGACAAGCAGCAGCTGCAGATCGTCTTCGAGGCGGCTCAGGATGTCGGGACAGGGGAGCGACCCGAAGATGCGCTGCAGCTCCTTCTCGAGCCCGGCGAGGAGGTCTGCGAGAAAACTTTTGAGGCGCGGCGTTCCCCCCACCAGCACGCTCCTCCGGTCATCGGGGTCAGGGATGCGCTTAATCCACCCCCGTCCCTCCAGCCGGTCTAAGATCCCCGTCAGGGTGCTCGGCGGGATGCCTGTTTCCTCGGCGAGGTCGGTCGCCCGGCAGGAGCCTCTTTTGTTTACCTTCCAGAGCACCAGGAATTCGGGGCCGGAGAGCCCTTCCCGCCTGCACAGGGGGAAGAGCCTCTTCAGCAGCTTCCGGTGCACCCTGCAGAATAGCTCGAAGAAGCGGAGTTCGGACACGACCGTCACCTTTCGACACCGAATATTACGAATTCGAAATGACGCCAAGAAAAAAATAACACGCACTTAAGAAAAAGTCAAGCCATCACGAAAACTGCACCTGGGAAATCTTCAAGCCAGTTAAAATGGCTCCTGCAGCTGCATCTGGGCAGGACAATACCAAGCCACGATACCGGCGCAGCAACTGCCTGGCTTTTCTTCAGGCTCCTGCCCTGCATAAACAACCAAAAGGCGGCCTAAATATTACGGATTTTGCCCGGCGAGGGAGGCGACCGTCAGGCGGAGGCCCTGCTCGAGGTCAACCCCGGGCTCCCAGCCCAGCTCCCGCTTCGCCCTGGCGCAGTCGAGGAAGATGCGCCTGAGCTCTCCCGGCCGCTCCGGGCCGGGGACCGCCTCCCCGGAGAACCCAGTGATCTTCCGGAGCATCCGGAAAAGCTCGTTCACCGAGGTGGGCCTCCCGGTGCCGATGTTGTAGGCGAAGTCATTGATGGCGCAGCCGGCACCGCCCGGGCCAGGGCCTGCGGCCGCAAGCCGCTCGAGCCGCTCCAGGGCAAGCATGTTCGCCCGCACCACATCCCCCACGTAGACGTAGTCCCGCACCTGCTCCCCGTCCCCGTAGATCACCGGGGCCTCGCCCCGGAGCATCTTTTTCCCGAAGATGGCCACCACCCCGGCCTCCCCGTGGGGGTCCTGGCGCGGGCCGTAGACGTTCGAATAGCGAAGGGAGACGTAGGGCAGGCCGAAGACGCCCCAGTAGCAGGCAAAGTAGAACTCCGAGGAGAGCTTGCTCACCCCGTAGGGTGAGAGCGGCCCCTTGGGGTGGTTTTCATCCACCGGGAGCCTCCGCGGCTCCCCGTAGACGACCCCGCCTGAAGAGGCAAAGACCACGCCCTTCACCTGGAAGCGGCGGCAGTTCTCGAGCACGTTCAAAAGCCCGATGATGTTCGTCCTGGCGTCCTCAACCGGGTCCGCAACAGAGCGGCGCACGTCGATCTGGGCGGCGTGGTGGTTCACAAAATCGAACTTACCCTCCCGGAAGATCTCCTCCAGCCCCGGCTCGCAGATGTCCATTTTGTAAAACTTCGCCCCGCCCCGCAGGGCGGCCGCCAGGTTCTCCTCCCTCCCGGTGCTGAGGTCGTCAACCACGACAACCTCATGCCCTGCGGCAACCAGAGCGTCGACAACATGGGAGCCGATGAACCCCGCCCCGCCCGTCACCAGAATTCGCATCGCATACATCCTTTCTTGTTTTGCCCGAACGAAGAAAATCACGAAAGATCCTTCATTATTTCCAACAGGTCATTCAGAAATCCCGTTACCTGTTGCTCCACTACATTGCCAGCCCCTCGTCCTCGATTTTTCTCTTGAGAGTCCCGGAAACACTCTCAAGAGGAAGCAGGTCAACCTTGAAAGGGAGAGCAATCTGGGAAGCTTCCCAGGCCGCATCCAAATAGCGGCTTTCATCTATGCCATGGACGGCGATGTCGATATCTGAATGCTTCCAATACTTGCCCTTGACGAGCGACCCGAACAGGATAACCTTTCTTGCTCTGTACTTTGCCTTTAACATCCGAGCAATTTCGAAGGCCTTTTCCAGTGCCAGTCGCTGCTGCTCTTTCAGCTGCGCTTGCCTCTCCTCTTTTCTCTTCAACCAACCGGAGATGTATCTTTGCTTCTGCCGGGGAGTTAACACGCCTCAGGCCTCCAGTTAAGTGTCAAGTCTTTCACCAGCTTTTTGAGCCCGGTCCATGTTTTTGTCACTTCGCCATTTTTTCCAGGCGGACAACCCTGCTTACGAGGTAATTGATATCCGCCAGGATATTCTCTTCCCTGGCTATGATCTGGTCAAGCTTGGCGCTTTGCACCTCTCGATCATCGAAGAGCGCCCGGATTTTCTCGATAACCTCATTTTCAAGGCGTGTTTCAATTTTCAGCTGGCCTTTTTCCACATTCTCCAGCCGCGCGTCGACATTTTGGAGGTGTGATTCCACACTGTCCAGGCGCGACTCTACCTGGCCCAGCCTTGAGTCGACGTTGTCAAGGCGTGATTCTACTTGACCCAGCCGCGAGTCGACGTTGTCCAGGCGCAACTCGACCTGACCCAGCCGCGCGTCGACATTTTGGAGGTGTGATTCCACATTGTCCAGGCGCGACTCTACCTGGCCCAGCCTTGAGTCGACGTTGTCCAGGCGCAGCTCAACCTGACCCAGCCGCGAGTCAACGTTGCCAAGGCGTGATTCAAGCCTGGACTGCCCCTCTGTAAGCACTTGAAGTTGCTTCAAGACCAGTTCTTGAAACTCCTCATTCTCCATTGTCCACGTAAACCCTCCCCCAATTTAAACATTTCTATTTCCTAAGTTATTCTCCTTACAATTAGTTTCACCAGGTTTTTCAGCCTCGCTTAAGCGGTACCGCTATTATAACATAACACGGGCCGCCAGCCTACAGAGACCATTCATTTAACAGCCTCTTCCAGGGCGCCGGCCAGGGCGTCCACCACCATGTCCACTTCGGCTCTGGAAAGATTGTTGTGAAAGGGCAGGGCCACCGTCCTCCCGGCGACCGCTTCCGTAACGGGGAGCTCCCCGCCCTTGTAACCGAACCGCTCCCTGATGTAGGGCTGCAGGTGGACCGGGGAAAAGTAGCCCCGGCAGGGAATGCCCCGCGCCTCCAGGGCCTGCATTACAGGACCCCGGTCGATCCCCCCGGCGAGGGTGACCACGTAGACGAACCAGCTCATGCGAACGTAGGGCCGCACAACCGGCGGCCGCACCCACTCCAGACCAGAGAGCAGCTCCGTGTAAAGGCGCGCCACCTGCTCACGTTTCTCCAGAAACTGCTCGAGGCGCCGGAACTGGGATACACCCAGGGCAGCCGGCATCTCGTCCATCCGGTAGTTGTAGCCGAGGCGCTCGTGCTCCAGCCACGCCCCCATCACCTCCCGGCGGCGTTCACGGTGGCGGCAAAGGTGGCCCCCTCAGCATCAGAGGTCTCACCCACCGTGCGGAACTTCCAGACAATCTTGCACTTCGACAAAGGAGGTGGAAATTCCTGCCTCACCATTGGCCAGGCAGACTTTACCGCCGCTCCCCGGCCCGGCCAGCCAGAGCAGCGGCTGTCCCCCGTACCAGCCAAAGCAAAGACGTTCCCATTACCAGAACAGAAGGCCCTCGATTTAACTGGAAGCTTATTCCTGCCCTACAAAACAGCATTGCAGCCCAAGTCATTAAAGCGAAACCGGGGAGCAGCGCTGATGCTCCCCGGTATGAATACAGCTCAGGAACCACAAGCATCACCGGGATCAGGTTGGTTCCCCTGACTACCGCTCCGGCTCCTCCTCCGGCAGCAGGCTCTCTTCCAGGGGGTTCAAGATTTTAATGCGGTTCCACAGGTATTGTCGCCTGCCCCTTGGGGTTCAACTTGAGAATCCACCTTGAAACATTCTCCACCCGGCTTCGTCTCCCAACAGCTCGGGCGCTGTACCATCTTCACCAACCTCACTTTCGTACATCTTTGCACTAACTATCAATGTACCGGCAAGTACGATCTTATCATGACTAATCCTGATTAAAAGGGGCAGTCAAGACAGATGCGGCTCTCATGAGTTCCCCCTTGCCCCCCGGGCCGTACTCCGGCTCCCCGGTGTTACCAGATGACTTCCACATCATAGCGGCCAATTTGAGGATCTGCAGTGAGGATCGGGAGATTTTCCAACTGGGCCTGGGCGATGAGAAGCCGGTCAAACGGATCGCGATGAATAACCGGCAGTGTAGACACGTGAAGGGCGTGGGCCAGTTCCACAGGCAAGGAATCGATTCCATTCACGGCCAGTTGTTCGATGATGAAGATCTTCAAACTCCCTGGAAAAGTCAATTTTCCTAAAGCAGCTTTAATAGCCATCTCCCAGCCGCTCGCGGCACTGAGAAACAACTTGTTTTCACCGCTGCTGATGATTTCCCTGACGCGCGGAGACAACTGGGGATCATCGGTAATCCACCATAAAAAGGTATGGGTGTCAAGGAGCGCCCTCATTTCTCAAACAACTCCAGAACAGACTCCGCAAGCGGTACATCAAAATCAGGGGCAATGGTGATCTTTCCTTTTGCACTTCCAGGAACACGCTTTGCAGGCTGCTCCTTTACCGGAACAAGACGGGCAACAGGTTTACCTGCTTTTGCGATGATAATTTCCTCGCCTTCCTTTACGCGAGCCAAAAGTTTTGAAAAATGCGTCTTCGCCTCATGAATATTGACTTTTCTGGGCATTTTCAACGCCTCCTGACCTCATTGTAGACTAGGCTAAGAACTAAGTCAAGTTGCTCGTGCTCATAAGGGCGAAAAAGCTGTTTACAATTTTTTCTTAGGAGCATTTATAATGAACCTGCAAACAAGGTGCACGCGAAACTTCAGAGAGATGGTGAGTGCAGTGCCGGAAAAAACAGCCACCCGCGAACCTTCCGGAAAAAAGTTAACCTATACCGACTATTTAAAAATCGACGATGGGCAGCGCTACGAGCTGCTGGAGGGGGATTTGGTCTTGACGCCTGTGCCGGGGTTTTCGCACCAGTACGTCGTGGCCAACATTGCAGCGCTCTTGCGCGCCTTCGTGGAAAAGCATAACCTGGGTCTCGTTTTATTTGCGCCCTTTGACATCGTGCCGGCCGAGGACGTGGTTTTGCAGCCGGATGTACTCTACCTCTCGCGGGAGCGTTTTTCCCTGCTGCGCGAGGAGTGCCTGAGAGGGGTGCCGGACCTGGTGGTGGAGGTGCTCTCGCCCAACTCGGGGCGCCGCGACCGGCTGCAGAAAAGCAGGTTGTACCTGCGCTACGGAGTCAGGGAGTACTGGGTGGTTGACCCCGCCGCCGAAACGGTGGAGGTATTCAGCGCCGGCGAAAGGGGCTGGCTTTTGGCCGGAGTGTACGGGCCGGAAGACTCCCTCACTTCTCCCCTGCTCCCTGAATTTACCGCCCCCGGGGCAGAAATTTTCCGCCGGCCGGAGGGACTGGCACTGTAACCAAGAAATTTCAAAATGGCGTTCCTTCACAGGCCGGGGATACGGGTCTGAGCAGGCAGTCCTTTTTGGAACCGGCTTTCGCCTTACAGGTAATACCACCGCCGGTGAGCCGGCGAGACATACGGGAACTTTTTTCTTTTTTTCTGTGTCTAACCAGCCGACGGGAGGCGAGGAAAAAGAAGCTGGCGAAAGCGCTCCTGGAGCGCAAGAGCCTGAAGGACTAGAATCGGTGCCTTGAAAGAACGGGCAATCAATGACGCCCGGGTGCCAGGAGGGGGCCAGCCGGCAGAAAAGCCGGAGGACCTTGTTGCCGAAATCAACAAGCTGAATACGAAAGGGCGCATCTTGCCGGCCGTTTGAGGAAGCGGTACAATGCAGGCAGGAAATCCTAGAGGGGGGAACGCTTTGCCGTCACGGGAAGAGATCATCGCCGCCGCAGCAGATTACCTGGAGCAGCAGTCTGATATCGCGGCGGCGTACCTGT
Organism: Bacillota bacterium; assembly: GCA_013177945.1. Lineage (NCBI taxonomy): Bacteria > Bacillati > Bacillota > Bacillota bacterium. The sequence goes on along the minus strand of JABLXW010000015.1, from coordinate 120,695 downwards.
TCGGGTCGCTGGTCCGGGGAACCTTCCGGCCCGGGAGCGATGTGGATGTCGCCGTTCTCTATACACCAGAGGCGGGGGACGGATTTACCCGCTTCGAGAGAAAACTCGACCCGGAAATCTCCCTTGAGGAGATCGTCTGCCGCCCCGTGCAGGTAATCGACCTGGAACAGGCGCCCCTTCCCCTCCGGTACCAGATTCGCAAATACGGCAGACTTGTTGTGGAAAGGATAAAAAGCGGCGCGTAGACTTCGAGGTGAGGAGCCGCCGCCTGTACTTCGATATGCAGCATTTATCCCGGCTGCGCAAGGCCCGCCCTCTTTAAAAGGTTGGGTTGAGAAGATGGTTGATGAGATGCTCCTGGAGGAGAAATTAAAGCTCCTGGCCGAATACATTGCGGATCTGGAAGAACAAAAACACATCTCTCGCAACGAGCTCCTGCGGCGCTACGTAGAAAGAACCCTTCACCTGGCGGCAGTGAAAGCGCAAAAGGGCATCAAATCGCCAAAAACGGCAAAAACACTTAAGGCCGCACCATAAAGATGCGGCCTCCGTATTTTCAGCTGCCTTCAGCACGGATACACGCGTGCCTGAACGGCCTTAACGCTGAAGCAGGGCAACGATGACTCCGCCAAAGCCGACTATGACTGTAACGAGCATTCCCACCATCCACAACTTGAGGTTGCTAAGTTTATCGTCCAGCCGGTCGATTCGTTCGTTTAAGCGCGCCTCCTGAGTTTTCATCTGGCCGCTGAGCTTCTCATCCAGGGCTTTAATCTCCCCGCTGAGCTTTTCATCCAGGGCTCTAATCTCCCCGCTGAGCTTCTCATCCTTCTCATTCAGGGCTTTAATCTCCCCGCTAAGCTTCTCATCCAGGGCTTTAATCTCTCCGCTGAGCTTTTCATCCAGAGCGCCAATCTCTCTGCTGAGCTTCCCATCCAGGGCTTTAATCTCCCCACTGAGCTTCCCATCCAGGGCTTTAATCTCTCCGCTGAGCTTTTCATCCAGGGCTCTAATCTCCCTGCTGAGCTTCTCATCCAGAGCGCCAATCTCTCTGCTGAGCTTTTCATCCAGCCGGTCGATGCGCACGTTGATCCTGCCGATTTCTACGCCCAGCTTCTCATCAAGATGATCAATTCGGGCATTCAGCTTTCCGTCGAGAGATTTTATTTCGCTGCTCAGCTTTTCATCGAGCCGGTCGATGCGCTGGAGCAGGAAGAAGAACTCTGGGGAAGCCAGGCCGCGGGGCGGCTGCTCGTTCCCTGCAGCGGTTTCTTTAACGATTTCCTCAGGCACGGCACTCACCCTCTTTCACCTACTTCCATTGTAACACCGGAAGATGGGAAAAACAACCCAGCGTTGTTTCTTCCGGGCAAGAACGCTTCTGGTGGTGCCGGCCAACTTCCGCCTCGGCGCGGCCCAGGTACGAGATTAATGACCATGCCTGAAATTTATCCCAAAGTTGCGGTTAATCCCTAGCCATAACGAAAGATTACACCGAAGGAACCGCGGGGGTAGTTCCAGGTCAGGGCCCCCTTCGGGCAGACCACCCGGCAGGCGCCGCACTCCAGGCACCCGGCGTAGTCAAAGTTAATCTCCTCCCCGTTCCAGGTGTAGAGCCCGGCTGGGCAGACGAAGGTGCAGGGCTTAACCGAGCAGCTCCTGCAGATGTCCCTCTTCAGTACAATATGCGGTTCTTCGTGGTCAACCTCGAATTTATTCAGGGCAAGGCGTTCCGAAATGCTCAGGCGCTTCATATGCTCCTCGCTCCCTTCCAGGCATCCCGCACCAGTTGCCAGAGCGGGACTTTCTTGCGCAGGTGCTCCATAACCAGTTGCCTGACCCTGCGGGGAGGCTCCCCTTTCACCTTGAAGAGGTCCGTGAAAATGTCCACGGCAAGTTCGGGGTAAGTATGATAAAGCCCGGGGGTTTCGAGAAAGCGGGGAGCGTTCCGGTAACCCGTGAGATCGTGGTGGACATGGGTCTGCTGCAGAATCTCCTCGTAAACCCCCAGGCCGGAGGCGCTGAAGTCCCCTGCTTCCCGCGCCTGCATTACGGCCCTGGCGGCGGCAGCCCCCGAGGTGATGGCCAGGTCCATCCCTCTGACCATGAAGCCGGTATTGATCACAAATCCCGCGGCATCCCCCGCCACCAGGAGGCCGCCTGCTACCAGGCGGGGCCGCATCGCCAGGCCTCCCTCGGGGACCAGGTGGGCAGAGTATTCAAGCACCTCTCCTCCCTCCAGAAGCGGGCGGAGGGCGGGATGAAATTTGAAGTCCTCAACGGCCTCGGCCACGCTCACCCCTGCCCGGGCCAGGGCATGAAGGGAGAAGACAAGGCCCAGGGAAATGCTTTCCTTGTTGGTGTATAAAAAACCTCCCCCCTGCACCCCTCTGGTGCAGGAGCCGACGAAGAGGCGGGCCGCGCCTTTCCCCCCCTCCAGGCCGAAGCGCTCCTCTATGGTTTGGGCAGGGAGGGCAATCAGTTCTTTGACCCCCACGGAGACGTGCTCCGGCGGGAGTTCCCCCCGGAGGCCCGCCTTCCGGGCGAGCAGGGAGTTCACCCCATCGGCCGCAATGACCACATTGGCAAAGATTTCGTCTTCCCCTGCCCTGATGCCGCAGATCCGGTCTTCCGCCCAGAGGAGGTCGTCCACCCGGATCCCGGTGGCCAGCACCGCTCCCGCCTCTTCGGCCTTGCCTGCCAGCCAGGCATCGAAATCGGCGCGCAGCACGGTAAAGGAGTGGCACGGAGCCTCCCCTAAAGCTTCGTTCTCGAGGGCCACGGTGACGGCCGCGCTCTCGGTAAGAAAACTCAACTCCTCCTTCACGACGCACCGCTCCACGGGAGCCTCGTTCCAGAACTCGGGAATCACCCGGTGGAGGGAGTAGCTGTACAGGCGACCCCCCATCATGTTTTTGCTCCCTGCCGCGGGCCCCCTTTCGACCAGAAGCACCTCCAGGCCCTGGCGGGCAAGTTCGTAGGCGGCAGTAGAACCCGCAGGGCCTGCCCCCACAACGATGCAGTCAAACCTCTCTTCGCTCAAAATCTCCACCCCAGTTTCAGCGCGATTTCACTTCTTTGATCCTTTTGATAAGCTCCGGGACCACCTGGTAGAGATCACCCACAATCCCGTAGTCGGACGCCTCAAAAATGGGGGCGTCTTCGTTCTTATCGATCCCGAGAATGATCCCGGCGTCACGGCAGCCCACCACATGCTGGATCTGCCCGGAACTACCCACGCTGATGTAGAGCCTGGGTTTAACCTTCCGCCCGGAAATCCCGATGTAGGAGTCCTCCGGGAACCAGCGGTAGCCCTCCTCTTCGGCCACAGGGCGGGTGCAGGCCAGGGCCCCCTCCAGGAGGCCGGCCAGCTCTTCGAACATTGCCAGGTCCTCCCGCTTTTTCACACCCCGGCCGATGCAGATTACCACCTGGGCCTCCTCCAGATTCGCAGCAGACAACTGGCGCGGCTGCCGCTCTATAACCCGCACCGGACCCTCTTCCACGGAAACCTCAGTAAAGCCGCCCTGGGAAGTGTGAGAAGTTTCGCCGGCAGGCGCAGGGCACTCCCAGGTCCGGGGGGGAACGGTGATGATGGGAATTCCAGAAACAAAGGCATCTGTGCTTACTGCCAATCCGCCATATAATAAGCGCTGAGTGGCAGGCAACTCTTCGTTCCAGTCCCGCACCTTAGCCTCAGTGGCAAGGCCGCTGTCCAGTTCTGCAGCCAGAAGGGCAGCCAGGGTCTTTCCTCTTTTTGTAGCTCCCACAAGGACCAGATCTCCGCCGTTTTCCCTGATTAGCCGGGCCAGCTGGCAAAAAGCAGCCTCAACGGGAATTCCGTCTCCGGGTTTGAAGTAATACACCTGCTGGACTCCTGCACCGGCCGCGGCTCTCGCCGCCTCGAGGTTTCCAAGCGCCGCAGCAAAAATGGAAATCTCCCCCGGAATCAAGGTGTTTGCTCCTGCGATCAATTCCGCGAGAAGATTCTGTTGTTCGGAAATAACCCAGACCTTTTTCTGCGCCATTTTCGAGCCTCCTTGACTTTTAAATAACCCCTTCTTTGCTCAAAGCCTCTACAACATGAAAAACGGCTTCAGCGGGTTCCCCTTTGAAAACCAGGCGCTTTCTGGAAACAACTGCTCCTTTTAATGAGCGATTCTCGAGGCAAATTCGGACTTCTGAAGGATTGAGCCCTAAATCTTCCAGCTTCCACGTCTGCATCGGCTTCCTGCCGGCTCCCATCACCTGCTTTAAAGTGGGAATGCGGGGCTGGTTGATCTCTCCCGTTACCGTGACCACAGCAGGCAGCGGCGCCTCTACAACCTCGATCCCGTCCTCCAGTTTCCGCTCCGCCCGTAAAATTCTTTCTTCAACTGTAAGTTTGGCCACGTAAGTAACTGCCGGACACCCTAAAAGAACCGCCAGGCGCGGCCCAACCTGCTGGGCGTAATCGTCGCTGGCACCCTCGCCGCAAATGACCAGGTCGCAGTCTCCAATCTTCCGGATCGCCTGAGCCAGCACCCGGGCCGTAAAAGCAGGATCAGCCAATGCCGTGTTTTCAACCTGAACGAAAATTCCCTCATCGGCTCCCCGGGCCAGAACGTCTTTTAAGGAAACCTTGACCTGGGAAGGGCCGGCAGTCAGCGCAAACACCGTACCCCCCTGCTGCTCTTTGATCCTTACGGCCTCTTCGATGGCGTTCCGGTCGTAGTCGCTGATCTTCCAGGCAGCCCGATCGGTTAAAAGAGACTGGGTTTCGGGGTTTACCCTGATGTCCTGCTCATCCAGCACATACTTATAACAGGCTACGATCCGCAAAAAATCCACGCTCCCTTTGTATGATGAAGAGGGCCGGAAAGGGCCTGCAAACCGGCTTTCCGGCCCTTTTTTAGCCAGGATACTTTTATCCCGTCACCAACCTGCTGATTACGATCTTCTGGATTTCTGAAGTTCCTTCCCCGATTTCGCAGAGCTTGGCTTCTCTCCAGTAGCGTTCGACAGGGAAATTCTTGCTGTATCCGTAGCCGCCGTGGATCTGGATCGCCCGGTCGGCACACCAGACGGCGATTTCGCCAGCGAAGTACTTAGCCATCGCAGCTTCTTTAGTAAAAGGCTGCCCGGCGTCGCACAGGGAAGCCGCCCGGTAGTTTAGAGAACGTGCCGCCTCAATCTTGGTGGCCATTTCTGCGAGGTAAAATGCGATCGCCTGGTGCTTCACTATTGGAACGCCAAAAGTCTTGCGCTGCTTGGCAAACTCCACGGCAGCCTCGAGGCTCGCCTGGGCAATTCCGATCCCCATAGCTGCAATACAAATCCGGCCCAGATCTAAAACCTGGAGGGCGGTATGCAGGCCCCGTCCCAACTGCCCGAGGAGGTTTTCAGCGGGGACCCGGCAGTCGCTGAAGATCAGCTCGCCGGTAGCAGAACCGTGAAGGCCCAGCTTTTCTTCAAGCTTTCCGATGGTGAACCCTGGGGTGCCCTTTTCCACGATAAAGGCACTCGGACCCCTAACCCCCTCTTCCTCCGGGGTTTTAGCAATCACGACGTACACTTCGGCAGGCCCGCAGTTGGTAATGAAACACTTGGTTCCGTTAATCACCCAGAAGTTGCCGTCGCGAACGGCCGTAGACTGCTGAGCAGCTGCGTCAGATCCCGCGCCGGGCTCGGTGAGGCCAAAAGCGCCAAGCACTTCCCCCTTAGCCAGGGGTACAAGATACTTTCGCTTTTGTTCATCCGTACCTGCAATATTGATGCTGTCCGCACAAAGGCCGCTTGCACCGACAATAATACCTAAAGTAGCGTTGGCCCTCGATATTTCTTCCATCGCGATGGCCCGGCTTAACATATCGCTGCCGACTCCGCCGTATTCTTCCGGGATGGTTACCCCAAACAGGTTCAATTCGGCGGCTCGCTTAACAAGATCCCAGGGGAATTCGGATTTATCATCTATTTCCCTGGAGCGGGCAAGAGTTATCTCCTTTTCTGCGAATTCCCGGACGGTCCTTCTCATGAGTTCATGCTGTTCCGACAACAGATAAGCCATCTTGGCTACCTCCTTATAAGATTTTGCCAATCAACCATTTGTCTTGATTTTTGGAAGCATTTTCCCCGAAAACTGGGGCTTGCGTTTTTCAATAAAGGCCGACATTCCTTCGGACTGATCCTCGTAGGTGAAACACATACCAAAGACATGGGCCTCGTAGACGCAGGCCGACCAAAAGTCCATCTCCAGGCCCTGGTTAATCGCAACTTTTGCCAGCCTCACGGCAACGGGGCTGTTTTTCATGATCCTGCGCGCTAAAGCTTTGGCTTCCTCCAACAGCTTCTCGTGGGGAACAACTTTCTGAACGAGGCCAATTCTATAAGCCTCTTCGGCGCTGATGTGATCTCCCGTGAAAATAAGCATTTTACCCATCCCTTTTCCTACAAGCCGCGGGAGGCGCTGGGTGCCTGCATATCCGGGAGTAATTCCAAGATAAACCTCCGGCTGGCCAAATACGGCGCGCTCTGACGCGATCCTGATATCAAAGGCCATCGCGACTTCCGTACCGCCGCCCAACGCGTACCCGTTAATTGCTCCGATTGTTGGGATCTCCAAATTTTCTATCTTGTACAAGACCCGCTGGCCCAGTTTTGCGTACTCTTTCGCCTCATGCGGCGTCATGGGATACATGACCTTGATATCCCCACCCGCAATAAAGGCCTTTTCCCCGGCGCCTGTAAAAATGGCAACCTGGATATCTTTTTCCGCAGGCAGGCTGTCGACCAGTTCCTCGAGCTCTTCCATGAGAGGGATGCTCAGCGCATTCAGAGCCTCGGGCCGGTTAAACGTGATTACGGCAATCCCCTCGTCCTTTTCGATCAAAAAATACTTGAAGTCTTTCATTTGCTGCTCCTCCTCCTTGCAATACTCTTATTTAACCAGACACGAATCGCCTGACCTGATATCGTCTTTCAGTCCCATAGGCTTATCCAAAAAGATTCTCTGATCCATCGTCCGCAAATCTTCGGCGATCTTGACCGGAAATTCAATCTGGCTTAGAACATGCTCGTGCAAGTCGATCCCCGGTGCTATCTCCGTGAGAACCAGACCGTCCTGCTGCAGCTCGAAAACGGCCCGCTCAGTAATATAAAGAACTTTTTGGCCGACTTCGCGAGCATACTTCCCGCTAAAAGTAATCTGCTCCACTTTGTTCACAAATTTCTTAAATTTGCCTTCCTGGACTATGCCAACTCTGCCGTCCTTAACCTCGATCTTCAACCCGCCTGCAGTCAAAGTTCCGCAAAAAACCACCTTCGGCGTGTTCTGCGCGATGTTGATAAAACCACCCGGGCCGACCACTCTGCCGAATTTACTTACGTTAATGTTTCCCTCTCTGTCGACCTGCGCCAGGCCTAAAAACGTGATGTCCAAACCTCCACCATCGTAGAAATCAAACTGCTGGGCGTGGTCGAAAATCGCCTCGGCATTATAAGTTGCTCCGAAGCTCAGACCTGCCGCCGGCACTCCGCCAAACGCTCCGGCCTCAACGGTGAGAAGCATTTCATTCTGGATTCCCTCCTCTGCCGCTACGGCAGCAACTCCTTCAGGAATCCCAAATCCAAGGTTCACGATTGATGCCGGCCTCAACTCCATGGCAGCACGGCGGGCAATCACCTTGCGCTCATCAAGCGGTATGGGAGGGACCTGTCCCATAGGCACGCGTATCTCCCCCGCCCAACACGCGTTGTAATCCGGGCTGCCAAACGTCTGAGGGTGATCTTCAGCCGGCGCGACAACCACCACATCGACAACAGCGCCCGGAACTTTGACCTGTTTAGGTGGTATCGAACCCGAACGTACAATCCTTTCGACCTGAGCGATTACAATGCCGCCCGACCTTTTTGCAGCCTCGGCGATATAGAGGGCTTCGGTAAGCACCGCCTCTTTTTCCATAGAGATGTTGCCGTTCTCGTCCGCCGACGTTCCTCTAATTAGTGCCACGTCGATGGGAAATGCCTTGTAAAGAAGCCATTCCTCTCCATCAATTTCTAGAACTTTGATCAGGTCTTCCCTGGTACAGTCGTTAAGCTTGCCGCCTTCAACGCGAGGATCAACGAAGGTGCCCAACCCCACCTTGGTTATTACGCCAGGCCTGTTGCCGGCCACCGCCCGGTAAAAATGGGCAACTACTCCCTGAGGCCAGCAGTATGCTTCTACTTCATTCTTTGCCACAAGCTCTTGAAAGCGAGGAACCAGCCCATAATGTCCTCCGATGATCCTCTTCACCAAGCCGGCATGACCAAAATGGTTCATGCCGCGAGACCCGTAGTCACCCATTCCGGCACTGTATACTACCGTTAATTTCTGCGGATGCTCCGTGGCCAGAAATTTTTCTTCAATTTTCCGCGCCAGGTGCTCTGGATAGCCTGCGCCGATAAAGCCGGACACCCCTACTGTAGCGCCGTCTCGTATCAGATCTATTGCCTCTTCCGCAGAGAGGAACCTCACCATAAAAGAACACCTCCCGTAAGCTTCGTCTGGTTCAATAACATCTGGGTAATTACTTCAACCGACCGCGCACTTTAAAACTTCGTGCCGTCCATAGATCCGACCACCTCCTGGCTAGGGCTTTAGTACATTTGCCCCAACCTTTCAAGCAAAAAGCATACCAGTTGTTTCGCCGCTCCCCTCCGCCCCGCCCGCGAGGCGGAACTCGCCGCAGTTTTTGGAGACTGGGAAGAAGGGAGAGCGAAAAATAAATAAAAAAGGGAAGGATGTTCTTCAATCCTCCCCTGTCAATTCAAAAAAGCATCCGTTCTCAAACCCTCTGCCTCGGCACAAGGACAGGACAAGAGGCGGGGCATTTCAACGCGTTGAAAAACTGCTTGATTTACCGGGATTCTAGACCTCAAGAAACGCCTGGTGGCAGCACTTTTTAAGTCAGATCCCAAGCCGCTGCTTCTTGCGCGTCAGAGTAGAGGCGTCAATTCCTAAAATTGCAGCTGCATCACGCTGATTGTCCGTCTTCTCGAGCGCCCAGGATATCATGGACTTTTCTGCTTCGTATAAAAAGTCATGGAGATTCCGATAGCTTGAAAAACGGGCCGTAAAAATATCCTCCTCTTTTGCAGGTGTTTCCTGTTGCAACTTACTGCTGGAGCCTTTCTCAAGAATTTCTTTAGGGAGTTCGTCCACGTCAATCAGGTCCGTAGAACTTAAAACAACCAGCCTTTCAATTACGTTCTGGAGCTCCCGGACATTACCCGGCCAATTATAAGCCAACAACCTGTCAATTGCGGCTGCCGAAAGTTTTTTCTTTAAATCGTACTTTTTATTATACTGCGCCAGAAAATGGTTTATCAGCGGCAGTATATCATTGCGGCGCTCTCTGAGCGGGGGGATGGTGATCGGAACTACATTAAGCCTGAAAAACAGGTCCTCCCGGAATTTCCCTTCGGCAACCATTTTCTCCAGGTTCCGATTTGTTGCCGCTATAATTCTCACGTTAATGTCGATCGGCTTTGTTCCCCCAAGGCGCATAATTTTGCGATCCTGGAGCACGTTCAACAGCTTCGTTTGAAGCCTCACAGGCAGCTCTCCGATCTCGTCAAGAAATAAGGTGCCTTTATTGGCCAGCTCGAAAAGCCCCATTTTCCCATTCCCTTTGGCTCCTGTAAAGGCGCCTTTTTCGTAGCCGAACAATTCTGATTCCAGGAGGGTCTCCGGTATGGCCTCGCAGCAAATCTTGACAAAAGGGCCTTCGCTCCGCTCTGAAACCGAATGGATAAATTTAGCCAGCAGATCCTTGCCCACACCTGATTCACCTAATATAAGCACAGTAGTATCAACTCTACCCACCTTTAAAGCCAGCGATAAGACCTTTTCCATGGTCGAACTGCGAAATATAAATTCCTGACTGTTTTTAATCTTTTCCAGCTTGATGTTGTCCAGCTGCAGCTTTGAAATATCCAGCTGCCTCCTGACCTCTTCCAGCTCCGCCTTCAGCGCAATTAACTCCGTAAGGTCCCGCAAACTGCAAACAACGTAAGACAATTTTCCATCGATAAAATATGGAACGGCTGAGACAACAATATCCCGGCCCGTCGGATATTGTATTGTCAACGTGCAGGGCCTGCCGGTATTAAGAACTTTTTTCACAATCGACTCCGAAATAAATCCCTTCTCCTCCATTTCACTTACGTTCATGTTTATTATCTGTTCTCTAGAAAGTCCGGTAAGTTTTTCGAAGGCCCGATTGCAAAAAACAGCAAAACCTTTGCGATCGGCAATAAATATTCCGTCATACAAGTTTTCCAGAGTTCCTTCATACAAATGGATTGTTTGCCTGAACTCAGCCAAGACCTCTTCTATTTTTTTTGTTAACTCGTGAGAATCATGTCCGGTGATTTTCTTACAATAATCATGCAAATGCACAATTTTTTCCCGGCGAATACAGTTGTCTTTTTTAGCAACTAATTTTTGTTTAGAATTTTCTTTTCTCTCGGTATCATTCATGATCCCCCCACCCCCTATGAATAACTTTAGAGCAAGTTCTCGTGCTTATTTTCACAATTTCAAGGCTGCAATTCACAAGCTGCAATTCACGTGGTTGCAATTTACGTGCCATATATCAATTATCAAAAACATTAAAAAACAGGTGCAATGGTGAATAAACGATTGCAAAAACTTGCAATTAAAATTTTACGCTGTGACTATTATCCTAAAAAATTATAACATTTCAGTTATTCGCCGTCACAAATACTGGCACGCGTTAAACCCTAAAGGGAAACTTCATGAAAAATCCTCTTTTGAAAATCCTTTTCAAGCAATCTTGCTCACCAATTTTCTTGATCAATATGTTTGAATCCACAATTTTCCACGAATCCTTAGCATTTCCTTCCCATTACGTTCCCGGGTAATAAACCCTGGCATAAAACTTGCTGAGCACATCCCAGTAGGTTGCTGCTTCTTATACCGCCTAACCGGGAGGTGGCCTTTCATGACCGGAAACAAATGATCAAAAGAGGAGTTCGGAAGCCGGCCGGTTTGTTGTTTTAACCGTTGTTTTAACCACAGAATTAATCTGCTGCTGCCGGGCTAACCTACCAGTCAAAACGAAACAGGCACACGACAAGACTTAAAAAAAGACAGGTCGAAGGAGGGTCAAAATTGTGGCTATCTTAGGCATCATCTTAAGTCTCGCACTGCTGATTTTCCTGGCATACCGCGGTTTTTCCGTGATACTGTTTGCCCCGGTTTGCGCCCTGCTCGCGGCTTTATTTTCCGGGGCAAGTTTGCTGCCAACCTATACCGAGTTATTTATGGCAAAAGCGGTGGGCTACGCGAAAAGCTTCTTCCCGATCTTTATGCTGGGTGCAGTTTTCGGAAAAGTCATGGAAGACAGCGGCGCGGCCCGCTCAATCGCCAAGGCTTTAATTCAAAAGTTGGGGCCAGAACGTGCCATATTAGCGGTGGTGTTGTCATGTGCGGTTCTGGTCTACGGCGGTGTCAGCTTATTCGTTGTGGCCTTTGCAGTGTACCCATTCGCCGCGGCCCTTTTTAAGGAAGCAAACATTCCTAAAAGACTCATCCCCGCCTGCATTGCCTTGGGTTCTTTTACGTTCGCAATGGACGCCCTGCCCGGATCGCCGCAGATACAAAACATTATCCCCACCAAATACTTTGGAACTACCACCTACGCAGCACCATGGACCGGACTGATTGGGGCAGTCATCCTCTTTACAGGAGGCATGGCGTGGCTTGAATACCGGAAGCGCAAAGCGATCGCAAAAGGGGAAGGCTATGGAAAGCATACCCTTAACGAACCTGAAACTTCAAACGATGACAGGCTGCCCAATGCTGCAATCTCGTGCATACCCCTGCTGGCAGTTCTGGGAGGCAACTTTTTCTTCACCAAATGGATTAGCAGGTGGGACCCGGCGATTTTAAGCAATTACCCGGGGGTGCAGCTGAGCAGCGTAGCCGGAATTTGGGCCTTAATCCTGGCCATTGTTATAGGAATTTTGCTGGCGATCACTTTCAACTGGAAATACTTTAAAGATTCTGTTGTAAAAAGCCTCAACACAGGTACAATCGGGTCGCTGCTGGCCATCATGAATACGTCGTCTGAGGTAGGCTACGGGAGCGTGATCGCTTCTCTTCCGGGCTTCAAAGCAATTGCTTCTGCAGTTTTAGGTATTAAAGGCACTCCGCTTGTTTCGGAAGCGATCGCGGTGACCTCTTTAGCAGGCATCACAGGGTCCGGCTCCGGCGGTCTCAGCATCGCACTTGAAATCATGGGAAAACAGTATCTTGAATGGGCCCACCGGGTGGGAGTCAGCCCTGAGTTGCTGCACAGAATAGCTGCAATGGCCTGCGGTGGTTTCGATACCCTGCCTCATAACGGTGCGGTGATCACCCTGCTGGCAATTTGCGGCTTAACGCACAGGGAGTCCTATCCCGATATTTTCGCAATCACGGTCATGAAAACCTTAACAGTTTTTATCGTAATTGCGATCGTTTCTATATTTGGAATAGTATAATTTACTAAATCAAGGCCCGAAAGCTGGTGCACGTGCTATTACAAATTTCCCCCACTTTCTTTTCTGCCCTTCATTTCGGTCTGCAAATCGAAGTGAAGGGTAACTTTTTTTAATATCCCTGGCATGCCTTTTGCTATATGAAATGAAAAAAGTGCAGCGTGCGGGATGCTCCGGACAAAGTAACCATTGTTACTTCTCCCCCCGAGTAACGGAGTATCCCGCACAGCAGAAAAGTGTTATAAAAGAACCGGCACACACAAACAGGGGCACAAACAGGGGGACGGTTCTGCTGTTTGCCTCCTTCAGGCTCTATTTTAACAGTCAGCCCCGTTATCCTCGCAATCTGTCTGAGGCTGCTCCCCTCTATCACCTTGATTTTTCTGCAGGATTTTATAGCTCCGGTTTTTCCATCTGGTGCAGAACACTAACAGGTCTACCACTTAACTTTTTTGATTTCGTGTTTCGTCACTTACCCTTGCCTGCTTGCGCAAACATGAGAACCGTCCCCTTGTTTGCCTTCTTCCACAAGCGACCGGGCGAAGCTAACCAGATCTTTCTGCCCGGCTGCAGCCTTTTCCCTTGCCCGTACACCAAAGGACCGGTAGACATCCCGCACATGTCCGGCTTCTTCCGCCAGATTCCGGGACTCCAGGTAAGCGGCGTACTTTTCAACCAGGTTCTCGTCGCACAGATCTTTGACGTCTTTAAACTCCACCCCGGCCTCCGTTAGAGCCAGGGGGAGCCCGGCCAGGAACGTGCAGGCATTCCTCAGATAAAGGTATTCGAGAAGCGCATACCCGTTATCGTCAAACATCAAAGAAAGGTAAAGCATCAGATTGCAAAGTGATTTTCCCAGCTCGCTGTCCTGGATTTCCTGAATTTTCTCATTGAGAGAATTGAGGACTTCCGGAAGGAAAAATTCGTACCCACCGGCGCCCAGAAGCGCTTCCTCCAGCAGCGACAGCAGCGCAGGGGGTACCCTGCGGCGTAAAAGCAGGTTTTCAAAACTTTCGATAAAGCCGGAGATTGTTGCGTAAATCCCCCCCAGGACGGAGTAGAGGGGAACGTCCACCTTTATTTTTCCCTGTACAACGGCAGCTACTGCAGGTTTAATCTCTTCCGCCAGGCTTTCCGACAGCATTTTTTTGTATACTGGATATTTGCTGAAAATGGTTTGTATCTTTGCGTAAAACTCGTGCTGACTCTCATCCTGGTATTTTTTAGATATTTCACTCATCTCTCTGGCAGCCGACAGCAGGTCATTCCTCGTCCTGGAAAGAACAGACCGCCAGAACAGCTCTCGCATGTCGTCCGCCACCAGCCAGCTCAGCCCTGTGAGCAGCAATTTGAGCTCGTCTTCGGTGCAGTCATCGTAAAGAAGCGACAGACGGAACAACTCCACCGATCTTGTCGCAAGCAGATATCCCCAGGTTCCGTCGAGGTATTCCATAATGTCAAAGTCTTCATCAAAATCGAACTGCCATACCGGAACCCTGAGATGCCTCAAATACGGCTTCTCACCCAGAAGCCCCTGAAGCCGGTCCGAAAGAACTCTTAAACCGACCTCATCCCCGGAGTCGCGCAGCCGTTCTTCCTCATCCCAGGCATCCTGCAGCAGTCTGCCAAGCGTCTCCGGGTCCGGCATGTGCCCCTCTTCCTCAGCCCGCATCCCGCACACAAATCCGAGGGTTTCAACAATCTCCCGCCCCCCGGCCGTACAGTTTCCCAGGCCGATCACCCGGCCGATCCGGCGAATCGCCTCCTCCACCCTCTCCTGGCAGCACTTTTTAAACTTGCGCCCGCTGCCGCAGGGGCAGATGTCGTTCCTCTCCACTTCAAAGACCTTCATGCTTGCACCTCAATTCATTTGAATGATTTCTCCAGGTATCCACACCCATAACAAAAGATCGAACGCGGGCTCTCATGTCCTCCTCCCAGACAAAAACTCTATCGGTTATTTCTCTGCTTATTTCCAGATTTCCTGCCTCCCGGCAAGGTTCATCCCTTGACTGTTCGGCGGCGATTTCGGCCAGCTGCCGGGCCAGGGCAGCCTGCTCTGCTTCGGGGGCAAAACAGGGGGACGGTTCTGCTGTTTGCCTCCTTCAGGCTTTATTTCAACAGTCAGCCCCGTTATTTTCGCAATCTGTCTGAGGCTGCTCCCCTCTATCACCTTGATTTTTCTGCAGGATTTTATAGCTCCGGTTTTTCCATCTGGTGCAGAACACTAACAGGTCTACCACTTAACTTTTTTGATTTCGTGTTTCGTCACTTACCCTTGCCTGCTTGCGCAAACATGAGAACCGTCCCCTTGTTTGTAAAACATGAGAACCGTCCCCTTGTTTGTTCCTTGTTTGTTCCGGGAACTTTTTTCCTTTTTTCTGTGTCTAACCTACTAGCCCGACAGGAGGTGAGGAGAATGAAGCTGGCGGAAGCGCTCCTGGAGCGCAAGAGCCTGAAGGATCAGATCGGCGCCCTGAAAGAACGGGCAATCAACGACGCCCGGGTGCAGGAAGGGGACCAGCCGGCAGAAAAGCCGGAGGACCTTGTTGCCGAAATCAACAGGCTGGCCGAGCGCCTGGAAAGGCTGGTGATCGCCATCAACCGGACGAACGCTCACGCCCAACTCCCGGATGGAAGAGCAATCATGGAGGCCATCGCCAGGCGGGACATGCTGAAGCTCCGCCACCAGGTTGCAAAGGACCTGGCCGAGGCGGCCGCCCCGGAGCGCGGCGGATGGCGGCTCACCCGCTCCGAGGTGAAGTTCCAGCCCACCATTGACATCGCCCGGTGGAGGCGGGAAGCCGACGCCCTGGCCAAGGCCTACCGTGAACTGGACGCGGCCATCCAGGCCGCAAACTGGACGATCGATCTGATCGAAGAGTAGAAAAATCAATCAGAGGTGTAGCCGTAAGTTTCGCTGCTGAGGGCATCTCCCCGCCGGAGGTGCGATATCCGGCCGTAACGCGCCGCGAGGCGCTTTCGTGAAGGGTCCTTTGGGCTTGGTACCCCAAGACAGACCGGTGAAGGTGCAAGGGGTAATGCTTACACGGGCACCGGGCACCGGGTAATGCGTACGACCGTGTGCCGGCAGCAAAATCACGGTGAGGGCGGGAAAGGGGAATAATTCCGGCTTCGCCGCGTAAACAGCGGCGTTATCTTCATTATACGAAATCCCAAACACCCGAAATGCGATATCTGTTTTTGTTACTCTAAAAGTTGACCAGATGATCAGCGAAAAGTTGACCACCAAGATCAAATTCCCTGTTATGCTGGAGGAGGAAATCCTTTGGCAACAGGAGGAAAGAGGGATGATCGATGTGGTCGACAAGGAGATGATCCGCAGGCTCTACTACGTAGAAGGGAAATCCATCCGGTGGATCTCGAGGAAATTGGGCTTCGCCAGACAAACTATAAGAAAAGCGCTGCAGGATGCAGAACCGCCTACGTACCGGCTTAGGGGTACCAGGCGCAGGCCTGTAACCGGACACATCCGGGAGGTTTTGGCCCAGTGGGTGTCCGAAGAAAAGGAGAATAAGCGTCGCCTCACCGGAGACCGTTTATACCAGCGTTTAGTGGAAGAATACGGTTATACTGGAAGCCCCTCTACTATAAGGCGGATAGTTGGAGAATTGCGTAGAAACGCCAAGGAAACCTTTATTCCCTTAGGATTCCGCCCTGGAAGTAATGCCCAATGTGATTGGGGTGAGGATGTGGTCATCTTAAACAAAGCAAAAACACTGGTGCAGTTTTTCTGCCTGCGCCTGAGCTTTAGCCGGATGCCCTTTGTTATGGTTTTTCCTACCCAAAGGCAGGAAGCCTTCTTCGAAGGCCATACCCAAGGGTTTATCTTCCTGGGCGGCGTTCCTCTGAGTATCACTTACGACAACTTAAAGACAGCCGTTTTCAAGGTTCTTGCAGGCCGAAACCGCATTGAACAGAACAGCTTTATTGCTTTCCGCAGCCATTACCTTTTTGAAAGCCGCTACTGCAATGTCGGCAGGGGGAATGAGAAGGGCGGGGCGGAAAACCTGGTAGGTTTTGCCCACCGCAACTTTTTCACTCCCATTCCGGAAGCTTCGGATTGGGCAGAATTAAACGAATTGTTTTTGGAGCGCTGTTTGGACTACGCCAGGACCCACAAAGCACCTGGCACCAAGATGACGGTGTATGAAGCCTGGCAGGCGGAAAAAGAGCATCTCCTTCCTCTGCCTTCCCGCTTCTTCCCCTGTTGCCGTCATATTGAGGTCAAAGCTGCCCGGAACCAGCTGGTGCGCTTTGAAAACAATTATTATTCTGTACCTTCTTCCTGTGCAGGACGGCTGGTGGTGATCCGGGCTTATGTTCACCGGGTGGAAATCTACGCTGACCACCGGCTGGTGGCCACTCACCGCCACTCTTATGGCACGGAAGAGGAGATATATGACTTGGATCATTACCTTGAGGCCCTTTACCGCAAACCCAGGGCTTTGGAGGATGCTAAACCCTTTCACCGTGCAGACCTCCCGCCAGTATATTACCGTTACCTGGCGGCCTTAAAAAAACATCATGCCCAACCGGAAAAAGAATTTGTACAGATCCTCACGTACCACCGGGAAGTTGGATGGGACGCTCTAACATCCGCCTTAAATAAGGCTTTAGAAGAAAAGGTCTATCACGCCCCCGGAGTGAAAAACATCCTTGAGCAGCTGACCGGTAAATGCCTTACTTTCAGAGAAACCCATGACCTTTCAGCCTACCGGGTGTCCAGGCCGAACCTGAAACAGTTCGATATCCTGGGAAGCTGCAATAAAGGGATGATGATCCATTGAGCACAGAACTCCTTCTTAAAGAGTATTTACACAAACTGAAGCTTCCGGCGGTAGCCCAGCACTACAAAAGTTTTGCCCGCACAGCAGCAGAAACCAACCGCACTTATGAGGAATACTTATGCGCTCTTTTAGAACAGGAGATATTGAGCAGAGAAGAAAGCGCTCTTAAGAACCGGATCCGCCGGGCTAACTTCCCTTATTTCAAGACCCTCGAAGAGTTCGACTTTACTGCCTTACCAGGCTTGAGCAAGCCTAAAGTGTTAACTTTAAGCCGGGGAGAATACATCAAAGCCAAGGAAAATATTATCTTCCTTGGTAACAGCGGAACCGGTAAAACGCACCTGGCCATTGCCCTGGCTTTATGCGCCTGCCGGCAGGGTTATCGTGTACGTTTTTATACTGCCGGCTATATGGGCGGGATCTGGTCCAGGAGATCGCAGAAGGTGCCCGGGATACCCGGCCAGGTGTAAACTGCAGATGACTGCCAGCAGGTCGTCGCTCCGCAGCCGGATCACCCAAGCGTTGATGCTCTCCTGCGATCGCCGGAACCCCCGGCATTGAACCCGATGACGAAGCTTGAGAGCAGGTAACAGCAACGTCTCAGCCGGGTTTTCCAGTCCAGACCTTCTCAAAGGCGGATTCGTAGGCGAGGATGCTGTGCTGGCAAACCGAACTGGATGTTTTAGCAAAATTATCCTATGCAGGTGGTCAATTTTTTAGAGATCAAGTGGTCAACTTTTTTATTGACAAATACAATATCTGCTCCGGGCAGAAAAGGATACTGGCGGCAGAAAGTTTGACCCGGAGTATTTTTACATCAACGAGGTAAACCGGGCACTTGCGAAGATAAAATAAAATCCCTTATAAGCCGGCTTTTTTTAATTCCTCACGCAGAGCGGAGAAACGGGCATATCTATTCTTCAGGGCGGTGATGTAGTTTTTCCAGTCCGCCTGTTCACCCAGGCGTTCATAGAGGTTCCTGACGCGGCACAGCAGCCCCGCAGCATAGCTGTAGTGTTTGCGCTGGCGAAGTGCAATAGCCGCTTCCGCCATTTCCCGGTACAGCTTTATGGCCTCCCGGGGATGCTTTTCTTCGGCGGCCCTGGCTACTTTACCTCGATAGTCGTGCCAGTCCCCCGGAGGAATCCCGGGCACCAGTTCCAGCGCCCGCGCTACATCCCCCTCGTCCAGGGCTATCTCAATCAGAATGTCTGCCTGCTTTTTGCGCTCCAGCACTTTCAATATCTCGTTGCGCACCCGCGGCCAAACTCCGAGCTCTTCACAAATCTGGCGTAATTTTCTAAATGACGCAAGGGTAGGATGCTGCTCAAAAAGCCGGCGCTGCCATTTTAATGCCTCGTCCAATTCTCCATTCCTGCTGTGGTAGTTCGCCAGCCATTCCAGGTAACCGGGATGGGAATCCTTCGAACCGGCCAGTTGGGTTAACAGTGCCACGGCGTGGTCCCCGGCTCCGGCGTCTGCCAGCGCACCGGCCAGGCGCATGATAATCCCCGGCTTATCCCTCATGTGCTGCTTCGCCAGGGCTACCGCTCTTCCAGGCTCGCCATCTCTGACCATAAGAAAAGCCCGCTGTTCCGCGGTTCCCATTTCCTGGATTAACCGCCTGGCCTGCTCATAGCGGCCGTTCTTTTCCTCCCAGGCTACCAGTATTCCTACCAGCTTCTCCCGCCCCCATTCGCCGCTTTTCGGGATATGTTCACATACGCATTCCCGAAGCAGCTCCCAATCCTGCTCGCCGGCATGCTCAAATATGGCGTCCAGGGCTTCACCGGCAAAATCGACACCACCCATTTCTATGTCAGCCAGTTCGGCCTTCATAAGAGACATCAACCAGGCCTGCCGCGTGTCGCGGTCGCAATCACCTCGATTAAGGCACTCGCTCAATCCCTCCACACATTCGCAGGCAATGGCGGCGATGGCTCCATCATCGTCCATGCTCAACAACTCATTGCCATAAATCTCTGTCAGAGCGTCAAGCACCGTTTGGTAGACCGCACCTGCCCCCGGCCAGTCTTCTTTCCGGGCGAGGCGCTCGGCCGTTCGCAAGATGTTCCGCAGGCCCATCTCTATTTCAAAGGGGTCATCCAGGCTCAACGCTCTCTTCACTTCTCGGCTCAATGCCGCCACATCCAGAGACTGCCCGCCGGCCGTAGCCACAGCCAGATCAACTACAGCCGACAAAGACGGCTCCCGCTGAAGCATCTCAACGATCAGCGAAATGAGTTCTTCCCTGCTGAGCCGGGCAAGCATGGCGTCCAGTGACGTTAAAACCTCAAAAGAATCCGGTTCATGAACATAGGTTAGCAAGAGGGCAATGATATGTTTGCAAACCCCTCCCCGGGGGCAGGTACAGGATGCCTCCCGGATGCCGTTATTATCCAATACAACCCTGACCCTGTACGGCTTCGACTGTGACCCATAACACTCACCGCGCAGTTCCATCCCTTGCCGGAGGGGATGGCGAATGTTTCCGCCGGCGTAGTAATTCATCCCGCGCTCAAAACTTCGCCCGTCCGCCAGATGACGAATATATTCCTCTGTTAACCATGAGAGATTACTGCCGTCCATAAACCCACCTTTCTCCTGTCCCCGTTTTATCCTCAAACAACGTCAAGCAATACCTTGCTTTCTGATAAGCCCGGCGGGCTTCAGCCACCTCTGCTGCCAGTTCTGCACGCCGATGCTGGATCAGGCGCCGACGAATAATTTCGATTAACAACAACTGATCATCTTGCGGCAATGCCTCAACGGCTTCGACGACTTCTTGAAGCGCGAAAAAAATTTTTCTCGTTCTCCAGATCAATTCGCCTCCTTGTCTTCTCCATTTTCTCTACAATTACCGGTCCGCCGCAACACTATAAGCAGGCTGAGGACCCAAGGTTTTCATGAACCATTGAAATGTACTTCATCACCAAAGGTTTCAATGTGAAACCGGATGGCAGTTTTACGTCAGCGAGCGCTCTTCGGCAGTACAACCTCTAAAAAACGCTCTGGCAGTACTATTGAAAAGGCCGATTTTGACTCGCATAAAAGCCTGGCCAATTTAAAGCAATCTTCCCAATCGAACATCACCTGTGGCCCCCGAGAAACCTCCCTGGAAAAACTTTCCCGGAGAAAATTCTTTTTTCTTAAAGGTAATCCAGCGTTATGCAAAGTTTTGAGTCAGTTCATTCAAGCGGGAAAGGAGCCATTCCTCGTCAATCCGCTCGAGTCTTCGCAAGGCTTCCTCAGGCTCAAGTTCGGTGACCATATATATCGTCACGGTCTTTGTTTTACGGCTTCATTTTGGAGGGCATAGACCAAGATTTCATGGTCCTTGGCACCACGCAGACCAAAATCCCGAACATCTAAAGCCTCATACCCGGCAGCAGCAAGTGCCTTCGCAGTGGACCGTGGCAAATCTTCATCGACGAGAAATCTTAATCTCACAGAACCGCTCTAACCTGTTCTTCATCCAATACCGTCGCCGCATAGCGCAGCGCACTACCCTGAAAATAACCTAGCGCAATAGGCAATAACCGCCAAAGGCAATCTGTTACGAGAGTTGGTCCAGAAAACTTAGGAAACCAAGAAACTTAGGCAACATCCAGTTCCAACGAAACCTTGTATCCAAAGACTCAAGTTTCTTAACCGCCCGGTGGACGATGGCATCTTTTTTGAGCCGGTCAAAATAGTCAGCACCCAGCTCGATGTACGGTGTGCGCCTTTTTAAAACGTGGTAAACGATCACCAGAATGGTGTGGCCAACAGCTACGGCCGCCCGGTTGGCCCCCCGGCGGGCGGCAATCCGGTGGTACTTTGAAGACAAGTAGGTGTTTTTGGTTCTCCCGGCAGCCCGGGCAACTTCCACCAGGATATTGCGTAAAGAATTATTTCCTTTGCGTGTCCGACCTGATTTGCGCTTTCCAGCGCTCTCGTTGTTGCCTGGACACATCCCCGCCCAAGAAGCCAGGTGGGCAGCGGTAGGAAAACGCTCCATGTTGGTCCCGATTTCGGCCAGGATTTGCTCGGCGGCTTGGTTTGCCCACGCCGGGAATGGTGTCCAAAAGGGCCAGGGCTTCTTCAAAAGGGCGCATCCGCTCCTCGATCTCCTGGTCCAAACGGGCAATTTGCCGGTCTAAGAAGTCAATATGTTCTAAGATAACAGCCAAGAGCATCCTCTGGTGGGGGCCGATTAAACCGGTAAGGGCTTTTTCCAACTGCTCCTTCTTGCTCTTCATCCGTCCCTGGGCCAGTCCGGCTAGAAACCTGGGGTTATCTATGCCGTGAATGATGGCTTCGATCATGGAGCGCCCAGAGGCCCCCAGAACGTCGCTGGCCACAGAGGAAAGCTTGATGTTGGCCCCCTCCAAAACTTTTTGCAGGCGGTTGACTTCCCGGGCGCGCTCGTTAACCAGGCTCTTCCGGTAGCGGACCAACTCCCTTAACTCCCTCTGCTCCCGGTCGGGGATGTAGCTTCCTTGCAGAAGCCCGTGCCGGAGAAGGTCGGCGAGCCACTCAGCGTCTTTCAAGTCAGTCTTCCGGCCGGCCACTGCCTTGAAGTGTTGGGCGTTGACCACGAGGGTAGTGATTTCCTCCATCTCCAGGAGGTTGTAAATCGGTTTCCAGTACACGCCGGTGCTTTCCATGGCCACGTGGGTGCAGCCTTTCTCTTTGATCCACTGAACCAAGGCCACCAGGTCACCGGTCATAGTTCCGAAAGTTTTGAGTTCCTTGCCTTCAGGAGTGATGATGCAAGCCGTAATGCTCTTTTTGTGCACATCTAGACCACAACAGCGCTCATAAATGATCTCCATTTGAAAAGCTTTCCCCTTTCGCGGTGGCAGTTTTTGTTGCGGCTGGTGCAGCAGCCTTTTTAGGGCTCAGGTCTCCCTGCGTGCTTCCCGAAAAGGGAGCAACAATCTGTGGTGCACCAGGCCGCCGGGGTCTGTCTACTGATCGGGCTTGAAAACACCAGGTGCTACCGACCTCTCGTCGCCAGCCGCAATAAGGATGGTTCGACACGAACCCATTTTCATCCTCTGTTGGTGTCGCTAAAAAGCGGCATGGGGGTCTACTAAGGATTTGCTCGCGGGTTAAATCAAACTCCTCAATTAGTTCTTCATATGTTGCACCACCGGCCAACTTGCCCAGAATAAAAGGGCAACCGGGACCCGCGTTCCTTTAATCACAGGCTTGCCACCTTTAATTCCCGGATCCGCTACCACTCCTGGATAAATTTCCTGCATTATGAAATCCCCTTTGGCCTCCTGCAACGAAATATACTTCCAAAGCACTATCTGGTGTTATTCTACCAGGAGATAAGGAAACCGGCAAGGAAAACCGGCCTTTTCCCCGGTCTCCTGTGTCTCGAGGTCTCCACCGGCGCCACGGCCTGCCTCAGCACAGGCCCTCTCCATAAGCAGACAGATGATGGGGGCGCCCCTCTGGTAGATCTCAATATCTACCAAGCTCTTCTGCTTCGCGCTTGAGGACATCTTGGCACCTTGAGCCCTGTTATTATTCCGGCGCAAATTGGGCCGCTTCTATCAAACCGCCTGCAGTAAATTTTTTGCCTCTAATCGCAAGGAGTCAATTTTTCTCTACCGCAAAAGGCAAAAAGGGCGTCACCGAAATTCCACGACGTTTAGGACATGCTCCTTGCCCTTGTCTGCCGGCGCAAACATGAGAACCGTCCCCTTGTTTCCCCTTGTTTGCCCTTCTCTGGTGGATAAGGTAGCCCCAGTTAACGATGTCGGCCTCGGAGAAAATCCTTGATGTCCGCTGACTTCGTGAAGGAAGAAAGGCAGCACATCAGGAGATTATTGAACAGGGTGAAGCGGTCCTCCCCGTTCATCACGATGAGCCCCGCCGTCCAGCGGGCGGCAATTTTCGAACCACAGAAGAGTGTTGTGGATGATCGAACCACAAGGAGGAGGATCCGCATTAGCTTTTTCGGGATGAAACAAGCTGCGAGGGGTTTAAAAGCATAGCGCTGAGAAGGTTGGGTCGGAATAATCGAAAGATACACTTACTGAATGAACCTGCTCAGCTCCTCCCAATGATGTTCCGGGCTTCTTCCAGGGAGCCGGCGGCAAACAGCTGGTCCAGCACCCGGTCCAGCGCATCCATGTCGGTCAGTTGCGGCACCTTTTCCTGTATGGCGGCAGAATCCGCTCCAAACCTGGGGGCCAGGTACCTGCATATGACCTCCTGCTTTGCTTTAATTTTACCTTCCACAAGGCCCTCCGCGCGGCCTTCTGCGCGGCCTTGCGCAAGGCCCTCCGCACGGCCTTTTTCATGCCAGCTGGTGGTTATTTGCATAATGGCATCAACCTCTTTTTTGTCCATTTTACCCAATTCCCGGTAAAGCTGTTCTTCCTCGCGGTTCAGCTTCAGGTAGGTCTCGAAAAAAGCGGCCAGCAACTCCATGCGCGCCGGGTCCCGAAACTGCAGGCGCAAACATGAGAACCGTCCCCTTGTTTGCCCACAAGAGAACCGTCCCCCTGTTTGCTTTTGAATAAAAAAGCATTTTAAGGGTAGGATAACTAAATGGAAAACTCAAATTAGGAAGGAGCCTTTCAATTGCCTTTATTACAAGATAAGGTCGCCGTAATCACTGGTGCAAGTTCGGGTATCGGAAGAAAGATTGCTTTGCATTTTGCCAAAGAAGGAGCACGAATAGTTATAGGGGATATCAGAGAAGAACCTCGTGAAGGAGGAAAGCCAACACATCAGGAGATTATTGAACAGGGTGGAGAAGCGGTTTTTCAAAAGACCGACGTATCAAAACTTGATGACTTAAGGAATTTGATCAAGAAAGCCTTAGATGCTTTCGGCCGCATTGACATCTTGGTAAATAATGCAGGTATCTTTATGATGAAACCAATTACAGAAGTTTCCGAAGAAGAATACGACAGGCTTATGAACATTAATGTTAAAGGCTCATATTTTGCGGCAAAGTTTGCCGCTGAAGAAATGCTTAAGCGGGGAATAAAGGGAAGCATTATTAACATCTCAAGTGTCGCCGGAATTGTTGGTGCAGCCTCTGCCACAACTTACTGCACTTCAAAGGGCGCTATTACCAATTTTACAAGAGCACTAGCTGCTGAATTGGGTCCATCGGGGATCCGTGTTAACGCCATCAATCCCGGTGTTATTGTTACAGAAATGACTGAGACAGATGTTCCTATTGTAGGCAAATTTGTGGAAGGTGTTCCATTGAAAAGGGACGGGAGACCAGAGGAAGTTGCCGCTTGCGCCTTATTTTTAGCAAGTGATGAGGCGTCATTTGTCAACGGTCATAACCTGGTTGTAGACGGGGGTTATACTGCGATATAACATTCAACTTCCCCGGCTTTTTGCCCCGCAAAAAGTATTCTTCACTATGCACCCCTGGGGATCCGGGGGGCCAAGAAACATTTGGAGCACGGTGTATTTTTGCAAGCATATTGAGAAAATACCTGTTATCTTCTCTCACCTACCCTTGGCTACCATTTTCCTCAGCCGCCTTAGACTCAAGTACTACAAACCGGGTTAAGGAAGTGAAGACTGCTTGGTTCAGTCTGGTACTCAGGCTACTCCCGCACCAAGGATGCCTAAAGGATTCCCGTCATGGTCAACTTTTGGGCGAATTTGACTGCAGTCAACTTGATGCGGCAAATTCAGCTGGTAGATTTCGAAATCTCTTCTGCTTTGAGCAAACCGTGCATTTTTATCAAAACTTCGTTGCAAGCCTTAATCTCCCTCTCAATACAACGTTCTGATAGTTCAAACTCATTTCCTGACAATTCTTTCGCTCCGAGCCGCATGGGAAGTTCTAATCCAATCGGCTAACCGCTGCTGGCTGCTTGTTTCATCTTGATGATTTTCTAATTGTTTTTTTGAAGGCCGCAACATCGTCTTCTGCCGGGCACATGCCAATATCATGGAAAAAAGCACTCAAGATCAGCAAAGCTAATTCGAGGGGCGACAGGTTTTTCAGTGTTGGGCACGCTGGAAAGCATCGTAACAAGCACGGTTCACAGCCGAAAGCAGTTCAGCAACCGCGGCCGAATTTGTCGCTCGCTCCTCGAGCTTAAGGTAGATTTTTGATCTCTCCTATCTATAACTTCGGGGATAACCACCGGTCAGTCAACTTGCCTTAAAACTCCCTCTCAAAAAATTTACCGGTTTACAACACTTCCAGAATTATACACTCCAGAATTATAGAAACTTCGATTCATCCGATACCTGGCATAAACAGGAACTCCCGCCCCAGCACAAAAATAAACCAGCGAGTTTGAGTCTTGAGAGGAGCAACCCGGAGGTTAAAAATACCCCCACTCACGAAATTAATTTTGGCTGGCAGAAAAGGCCGGGGATTCGATTGCTACCCTTGTTCTCGTTAAATTTACATTCTCCTGGCAGCAAACTCGGACTCTCGGGCCTGTGAGCACGATACCTCTTAAGAGCCCTCCAGTGATCCTGATTGGCGTAACAGTATACACAGTCGTGAAGACAGGTGTCGTACATGCCGATGTCGATGCTCTCATAGCAGCAGCACCCGGCCCTGGTCGGAGATTTTTTGGGCGCAGGTATTAATTCCCCGAAAACCGCGGTCATATAAAGGTAATCTACACAACTGCCCCTCTTTACGCCTTCTCCTACCAGTTCGGGCTGGCAACAGCTATACAAGCTGATACCGTACCTCTCAGCGATTTGCGCCATCTCCCGCACCAGCTTCTGCTTCTCCTCCAGCTCCAACTCCAACCATCTGCTGGAATTCCCAAACCTCTTCTGAAAGCGCACCTCAACCTTGCGGTAGCGGTTGGCGAAACTTATGTAACAACGCCGGGTATAACCCTTGAGCCTCCTGGCCATGTATTCAAACCTCTCCAGATAATAATCCCGACCCATCTCAGTTGTTATCAGGATCGGGTCAAACCTCCACTGGACATGTTCTGGGGAATACCTCTCTGAGAGATAACGGAAAACCTCAACCATCTCCTCCTTCGGGGGAACATGAGGTTCAAACTGGCCACTCATCCCGGTGATCGTGAACAGAAAATAAAGGTTATACTTGCGCTGATCCAGGTACTCCAGGTAGGGCAAAAACGGCCGGAAATTCTTCGACCAGAGCACGAGTGCATAAACGTCCTGGGGATCCAGCGACACCATGACCGCAGCCTTAGTAAAAGGGTTAACAGCCACCGCCCAGCCTTCTTCAACGCGGCGATACAGCCATTCTCCGTAAAAAGCCGGTATGTCTGTCCTCCTGCTGGCCGAAACGATCATCAGTATCTTTCCCCTCACGCTAAAGATCTTCGAACTTAAGTTCAATTTCATCGTTTCTCGAAACTTACAACCATTTGCCTCCTTTTCATTGATAATAACACCCTTAATAACCCTAATAATACGAACTGTATGCCGAGATATCAAGGCCAGGCTCCATCAAGGGATATTCCTTACCTCTAACGTACTCCGGCAATTTATCTGGTATACGCATAACGTTGTCACTACATCTGTTTATCCACCTCAATGCATTCGCTACATTTTCATCTTCTCTAACGCTCTCATCCAATTCAACTTTAATTTATCAGAACCACTGCGGCCCCAGATAAGAATTAGATTTTTCAATAAGCGGGGTATTTTCTGCATTTTCAAAATCTCTTGCTCTAACCTCTCCCAATCAAATCCATCCCAGTAATCAATCTTTAGCAGTGACTGAGATGCCATCAGCTTGATGCCTAAACTTTCATCAAAAAACAAAATTTTGGTTAAAGCTGAGACAGCATTGGAACAGTTTGGCTTCATTTCACCCAATGCCCAAATAGCTACATACTTTAGGTATTCAGAACTCTCATTCTCTAATATTCGAACAAGGTCCGGGATCAATGCCGGGTAACTCCGCAAAACAGTTATATTATATAACCACGGGGACGGTAAAATTTTCTTTATTACGGGGATTATTCCAGGCGAAGACAAGATACTTGCTCTGTATGTGTAAAATCTGTATTTCGCCGTTATCTTTTTTCTAATATCGGCATCAAGCCCAGTTGTTGAAAGATCTCCGTAACAGTCGTAAAGCCGTTGTAGCCTATTTTCCAATTCCTCTTTTAACCGCTTGAGTTTTTTTACTAGTTTCAAATTTTTCGACTTAAAATCCTTTGCCCACTCATTTGCATTGAGTAATTTGGCAGGATGAGGAAATTTACGCGGTACATTTGAGAACTAAAATACCTGGACACAAAGGATAAAGCCGCACTCAAGCCTTTTCCAAGCAAAAGCTTTCTCCGCAACCACTCAGGGTTGATAATAACTCCAATAGTCCGAAGGCACTCACTATATAACCTGACGAACTCATCAGGTTTTCTTATAAACTCGCGGTAGTTATTCCAATCTAAACTATACAACCCCCTCAAGATTCTCGATAAATCCTTCTGGAAATCATCCACTTCCCGATCACGCTCAATCAATGATAAATAATCTTCAATCGTTCCCTCTTTCAGCTTTCTACCTGTATGATTTTTTAACCCTAACTCACATAATTTTTCCGACACATACTTGATCGATTCTTTACAACTTTCCTCATCATGTGTGTAGATAATCATATCATCCACATATCTCCGATATCCATTTGGTCCCAATTTGGCTTCCATTTCGCGGTCAAA
Organism: Bacillota bacterium; assembly: GCA_013177945.1. NCBI lineage: Bacteria > Bacillati > Bacillota > Bacillota bacterium. The sequence continues at coordinate 92,707 of JABLXW010000015.1, read as the reverse complement.
TTCGTCTAAATAACAATTCGCTAAAAAACCGCTACAGATCGGCCCCTGGGGTATACCACAACCTTCAGGAGAACCAAAAATTGATCTTTTAATCATAGAATTTAACAAGTTTAATACTCTCGGTTCTTTTGCAGGTAATAACCTGATAAGCTTTTCAATTAATTTCTCCTGTTTTACCGAAGGATAAAAAGACTTGATATCCATCTTCACAAAAAAATTAAAACCGTTTTTTGCGAACCAACTTTTCGGTTTATACATGAAATTTCGATACGAATGCCAAAAATACTTATACATATATTCACTATCAATTTTTTCATTGATCCTGTTACCATAACTCGTCCTACAAAAGTTCCTGTCTATACCTCTACCCACAACATCTAAAAACGCGGCCCCAACTATACTATCACTTAAACTGTCCATAACCCTTGGCCTTGTCTCTTTATCATTTTTCGGCACTTCATACTCCAGTAGAAATTCCCCAAAATTGTAACCGGTAAGGATCCTTTTTCCCAGTTGCTTCAGGTTGTGTTCGAGATCTTGTTCAAACAGTTTGATTTCAACTTCATCACAAGGAAACTCCCATCGCAATGCCTGGCGGCTCTTAAAATACGCCCTTTTTAAATTTTCTAGCTCGCTCATTTTGTTCACAATCAAACCAAAAACTGCAAAGGCAGCATTATAGCTATTCACGTGCTCAATCTTCGTTTTCACTTCTCTATAATAAGATCTTGGGAAGTTCTCGTATCTTATAAAATTTGTGTCTGGGCCCTTCAAGATATAAATATCCTGCGAAGCCTGCTTTAACCTTTTGTAAAATTTATCCAGTTTCTTGCGAAGCTTTGGCTCCTTAGTTTCGACTGATAATAATGCAACCTGCAACGCCGGAGTATTCTCCGCAAACTCTTTTAAGAAATTACACGCTCTATCATATACTGTTTCTGCTTCCGTCTTTCGCCGCCACGGCAAAAAAATATCGAGGAGACTTTTTCCATCTTCTAGCCAGTTCCACAGATTACTCATGGCAATTATCACAAATTTAGAATCATACCCAGCCACTCTTTCCAATACTTCACTTAGACATGGTTCATCAGGAAACTTTCCAGCAATTATCGTCCATTTAACCTGTAGATTTGACCCTTGCGCACATTGTTTTAATAATTCATTGGCTACTTCGTGATATAACACATTGGGTTCGATCAGGATCAAATAAAATTTCTCACAAACATCAGCGCCTTTTGCTTTTTCCTGCATTACTAAATCCATTAAAGCTAAGCTAAAAGTTCCTACCCCAGCTCCCACGTCTACTACAACGACACTCTCCTGCTCACAAATAGACGCTCTATCACCATACTTTTTCTGGTAGGAGTTTATAAATCCTGCGCTTTATAAAAATGAGCTGGGAAATGACGATACAAGGTTCCTGCCATCTGAGGATAATTGTCTGCAGTAGGTCGAGCATGGTCCTTAAAACCTGAGTATCTCTCATCATTTTCAAACTCACTTATGAGATTCTCATAAAGTTCAAACATCAAAGGAGAAGCCCGATAAAACGAGCTCTTTCCTACTAACATATCTTCCACTCACCTACAGCAATATTTACCTCTTTTTGGTATAATTCGACAGTTATCCTCCAAATCCTTCAGGAAAAGAAAAATCCTGCCTACATCTGGCTTACATCCGAAGAAAAAAATAAAAAAAGCAGCCAAAACTGTGCTACATGACTACATGACTGCCTCTCCTCTATTCACCTTTCCCGTCTTGGCACCAGCCCAGATACATCCCCTTCTGGTGTTTGAAAGTTTTGCTAGGGATGCGTACCTGGCTGGAGCAGCCTATTGAAGATAACATCTATATCTTCTTTGACGGCTTAAACCTGCCGATAAAACGCTTCACTGTGAGCAAAGAGTCTCTCCTCGTAGCCATCGGCATCACTGCCGATGGCTACTGGAAGATCCTGGGGGTGCAACTGGGAGATAGAGAAAGTGCTGCCCATTTTGCTTAACAGCGCCGCTGCTACCGGATTGTCGCTATGGATGTACTCCCGCCAGTCAAGTTTTTTTAACTCCAGTTTGTAAAACCGGAAATTTAGAACATCCAGGAAGGGGAAGACAATCTCGAAGCTGTCCGGTTCTCGTCACTTACCCTTGACTGCTTGCGCAAACATGAGAACCGTCCCTCTGTTTGTGCCCATGAGAACCGTCCCTCTGTTTGTGCAAATTTTACACGGCCCCCGATAATTTTTCGCTTGATATTGCGCACTATTTTATATAGAATAATCCTCAAATGGAGGTGTTTCCTGTGCTTTCATTCGACATCGACAGCCTGGTCAGCGTCACCGCCCTCTCCAGGTCGCTGGGGAAATATCTGGCCAAGTGTAAGGAGAAGCCGCTGCTGATCCTCAGGAACAACGAGGTAGAAGGGGTGCTGCTAAGCGCAGAAGCCTACAGGGAACTGCTGGAGTCCTACGAGCTGGTCCAGGACATCAGACTGGCCCGGGAAATCTTCGAGCAACCCACCGACAACCCCGAGGATAAGGACGTATTCGAGATAATGCGGGAAGTTGAAGAACAGGGTCGTGTACAGCGTTAAACCCAAGAATGTCAACCGCTTCCGCCACGATTACGCGAGGCTAACACCGGCAGAGCAGGAGAAAGTGCGGCGCGCCCTGGAAGGGCTGGCTGAAGAACCGCGACCGCTAGGCTGTATCTGCCTCGAAAAGAACTACTACAGGCTACGTGTCGGGAACATCCGCATCCTCTACGAGATTCTCGACGCCGAAAGAACGGTTCTCATCGGGGCCGTAAGCAGGCGGGATGAAAGAAAACATAATCATCAAGAAGGAGTACCTCCGGCGTATCAATTCTAGACCAGGATTGATCGTTTCCAATAATTGCATCGCAACCAGCTGCCTTAGCCGTGGCAATGATGAGCGCATCGGGCAGAGGCAAATTAGTTTCAACTCTAATAGAAGCGGCCATCTGGCCAATCTGGCGCGAAATCGAGATTACTTTCATGCCCGGAAACTCATTGAGCAGTAGCCTTACCCTTGCTAAGGCTTCTTTGTCATTTTTTTTAAGCGGCCCAACCAGGAGTTCGGCTTCAGTAATCACAGAAATGACAGCTTGGAGTCTTCCTTCTTCAAAAAGATGGAATAAAGGATTTAAAACGGTGTCGTAAGGGCTAATACCTTGCAAAAAATAGATTATTGCATTGGTGTCGAGTAATAAGCGTTTGACATGGGCAATTCTGTTTAAGAAAGCGTCCTGTCCCATGTTTCGCGTTCCTTCCTGATATAAGCGTTGACCTCTTCTGGAGTTCGGCCGTAGACGTTCTTCAATGAACCGGCCAGCAGTTCCGTATAACTTGTAGTTTTCGGCGAAAGAATAATTTTGTCCCCTTGAACTTCTAATAACAGTTTTTGTCCCGGCTGGATGCCGAGCTTTTTATAAATTGCGGCAGGCAAGGTTATTTGTCGCTTACTGGAAACTCTCACTATAACCTGTTCCATTTCATACCCTCCAAGCAGTTCTTTCTGTACGCTATTATAAACCCAGTAAGTGGTTATGGCAACAGCTTACCGAAAAGATTATCCTCGAAATCTGTCTAAGGCTGCTCCCCTCTATCACCTTGATTTTTCTGCAGGATTTTATCCCGCTTTTTATCCCGCTCCGGTTTTTCCATCTGGTGCAGAACACTAACAGGTCTACCACTTAACATTTTTTATATTTTTTGTGATTCCGTGTTTCATCACTTACCCTTGTCTGCTTGTGCAAACATGAGAACCGTCCCTTTGTTTGCCCTGGTGTTATTCCGCCAACTTTAATTCATATTTACCACTTCCCAAAAACTCCTGCATGAGGTGCCACCCTGCAGTTGAAGATCTCCGGAAGCTTGCTTTCATTACATTAGACACCACATATGCCACATAGCCCCGGCTACCTTTCAACAGCAGCTTGGCCCCCGGAGGTGACAGCCTTTGAAGGCGTATATTGCCGTCTGTTTGAGGAAATGGTACAATTCAGGCAGGAAATCCCAGAGTTGCACCGCGGTGGAAACCGCTACAGAATAAAACTGCTCTAACGTGGTATGACCGGAAAGCCCCATACATACGGTAATGATAACTGAAGCACTGCCGGAATAAGCAGACAGATTGGAGGTTGACTTGGTGAGTACTGTGTATCAGCTAAAAATAACTTTACTGGAAATCGAACCGCCCATCTGGAGGCGGATTTTGGTGCCGCAAAACATCACCTTCTATAAACTGCACAAAATCATTCAGGCCTCTTTCGGCTGGCAGGATTATCACCTTTTTGATTTTGACCTAGGTGATATGGTTGTTCATATTCCCGACCCTGATTATGCCCCGGGTGAATTATACGGCGGCAAAAAAGAGCTTAACGCCAAAAGAACAAAAATCGACGAGCTGCTCATAGAGCGCAAAAGATGTATTTATACCTATGATTTCGGAGACAACTGGCAGCACGAGGTCGTTCTGGAAAAAACACTAACGGCCGAAGAAGGACGGCACTATCCCTTGTGTATTGCCGGTGCCCGCCACAGGCCGCCGGAGGATGTCGGCGGCATTGGTGGGTACCAGGACTTCCTGCGCGTTATACGAAACCCCAAACACCAGGAATACAACAATTATCTGCTCTGGGCAGAAAAGGATACTGGCGGCAAAAAGTTTGACCCGGAGTATTTTTACATCAACGAGGTAAACCGGGCACTGGCGAGGATAAAATAAGATCCTCATCTCAGTCCACGGCACCTTGTTGTACGAAGTTTGCTACCAGTTCGACCAGGCTGTACCGGTGGGTGACCCGGTGAGGTACGTCCACGATATAAATTGCCCCACAATCACAATCGAGGCCGTAAGCCATGGGTTCTTTGCTCAGCACCACGCAACCTTCAAAGGTGTTGAAAAGATTGACGTAGCCGAAAATAGCGCCGCCCGGAGCCATAAGGCCGCCGACGAGCCAGTCGGCGTTGTCCACCACAAAGAGCCGGGAACTGCTAGAAAAACTACAAAAAAAGAAGAGTTGATAAATTTCTCTACCTGAATGTACAGGAACAACGACACGACGCTTGTCCGACGGCCGGTAATAAACCGCATGGCTCCCTTTTGCCGGTCAAAAACAAACCCTATACGTTCCGCAACCCGGATTACTTCTTTCGCTGTAACCACAGGGAGCTTTCTTGTCATAAAGCAACCTCTACAGGCTTAATCAAGAGATCTTCCCGGGGCAGCGGTTCGTTATGTGCCTTGAGACTTTCCAGATAAGCCAGAATCGCTTCCCGGATGTTCGAAAGCGTTTCCTCTAGCGATTCCCCCTGGGAATGGCACCCGGGTAAAGCAGGACAAAAAGCGTGGAAACCCCCCTCTTCTTCCCGCTCCAGAATCACGGTATAATGGTACACTTGGGGCATGACGCAAAACCCTCCTGTTTTTCTGTTTCTTTTTTCAGTTCACGATGCATTAAAGCTTCGGCTGACCGGCACTCTTTTTTTGCCACCATTATAGCACAGGTCGTTTGATCAAGCTGTAAATCTTCCGGCGATGAGCGCGGTGCGACGCCACTATTTTTTTGTAGATCTCCTTGAGTTCGGGGGTCATCGAGCGGCAAGCAAGATCGTGAATGGTCGAACCACAAGGAGGAGGTCCACATCAGCTTTTTCGGGATGAAACAAGCTGCGAGGGGTTTAAAAGCATAGCGCTGAGAAGGTTGGGTCGGAATAATCGAAAGATACACTTACTGAATGAACCTGCTCAGCTCCTCCCAGATGATGTTCCGGGCTTCTTCCAGGGAGCCGGCGGCAAACAGCTGGTCCAGCACCCGGTCCAGCGCATCCATGTCGGTCAGTTGCGGCACCTTTTCCTGTATGGCGGCAGAATCCGCTCCAAACCTGCGGGCCAGGTACCTGCATATGACCTCCTGCTTTGCTTTAATTTTACCTTCCACAAGGCCCTCCGCACGGCCTTCTGCGCGGCCTTGCGCAAGGCCCTCCGCACGGCCTTTTTCATGCCAGCTGGTGGTTATTTGCATAATGGCATCAACCTCTTTTTTGTCTATTTTACCCAATTCCCGGTAAAGCTGTTCTTCTTCCTCGCGGTTCAGCTTCAGGTAGGTCTCGAAAAAAGCGGCCAGCAACTCCATCCGAGCCGGGTCCAGCTTCATCCGGGCCAGCATGCGCCCGGTCGTAGCCGAACACGGCCACCGGTAATATCTTCCGCCGGTGCTTCTCGTATAACCGGCTGACTCGTTAAAGTTCTTTTGTACGTACGATTGCGGTTCAACATGATATTCAATAAGGTCTGTCAAAGAGAAAAATTAGCTACCTCCGGCAGAGATGCCCTGAAAATGCTCCGATCTCCACTTGACGCGTGACTTTGACGGTCAATGGCCAGATTGTGCAGCAGATTGGTAATGTTTCTCCTTTAATGCCAAATTCTTAAGGCTTTAAAGATAAAGCCGCCAGTTTTCACAAAACTTCAAACTTCCAAAAACTGTCTCTTTTTAGGAAGTTTAGATTAAAATTTGGTTAATGCGGAAAATCGGTAGATAGAAGAGCTTTCTTGTGATTTGCCAGAGAATAACGGCAATGAACCAAAATGGGATCACAATCATTGCCGCCGGGATTAGTTTTTTGAAGCGATTTTTTGTGTCAGAGTTAATTGGCTTCCAAATTCTTTTTTTCTAAGATTTATAGCAATTCAATGAGCTCGTCAACTGAAAGGTCAGCTTGGGTTAGGATACTTTTCAAGGTTTTTGGTTTGAGTAACTTTTTGCCATGTACAGGAACCGTGACAAGATGGCCGGCAGGTGATTCAAACATAAAGAAGTTTAAATCTTGCTCGGCGCAAGGCTGCTACAACGTCTTTGCCGGAAACCCTGGGAAGGCGCGTCATAATGAAACCTCAACTTCTCCAAAAAATAGTTTTGCGTCTTTTTCGGGAATCGGCCGGCCCTGAATCTTTAATGCTTCGAGATAGCCAGTAATAGCTTCTTCAGCATTTCTTAATGCTTCCTCGAGAGTATCTCCTTCGGTTATACATCCCGGCAAAGCCGGTACTGTAACGGTATACCCCCCATCCTCTTCGTTCCATTCTAAAACGACTTTAAATCGTCTTTGCATAATTTTGCCTCCTTCCTGTTTCAAAAATTTCTGAAAGGTTTCAAGGGTGTTATATTAATTAAAAAATTGGACCTAAAATACCTTGTCCTGGGCTCAAAACCTCGCAGAAAATTCTTATTCAGGAAAGCCAGGTCGAGGCCCAGACCCAAGAGATCCACCTGTTCTTGCACCCAGTGGAAAGGTGATTTGCGCCACCTGGCGCCGGAAAAGCAGGGCACGCTCAATTAAGAACCTCTCAAGGCTCATATAACATTCCATTCCCCGTTCGCCCATAGGTTACTGAATGAACCTGCTCAGCTTCTCCCAGATGATGTTCCGGGCTTCTTCCAGGGAGCCGGCGGCAAACAGATGGTCCAGCACCCGGTCCGGTCCAGGAAAACAGGGAAACGGTCCTGCTGTCTGCCAAAACAGTGGAGCGGTCCTGCTGAGAATCATGCAAGAATTTTGTCCCGCTCCGGTTTTTCCATCCTGGTGCAGGACACCAACAGGTCTGCCGCTTGATTTTTCGACTTCGTGTTTCGCCGCCTGCCCTTCTCTGCACCTGCCCTTGCTTGCAGGCGCAAACATGAGAACCGTCCCTTTGTTTGTCCAGAGTTTTTACGCCTGATCATACGCTTTTAAGAATTCTTCTCTGGAAATACCTGCTTGAGTACAAATAGTTCTTAAGGTGGAAGCTTTTATTCTTGGATGATTTGGCATTGTCAGCGGAGTTCGGGTACCATCCGGGTTTTTGCGAACCATCGCAATATGCTTCGTTCTCTAACAAGCTGAAAACCTAAAATTTCAAGTGCCTTAATAACCCTTTGTTTGGGGGCATCTACTGGAAATTTGACCACTATACGGCCACTCCTGCTTCAGTCACAAAAACCTCAAGTACGGGTGAGTCAGTTTCTAATACCTCTTCTCCAAAAGTTTCAATGTGAAACCGAATGGCAGATTTTACGTCAGCGAGCGCCTCTTCGCAGGTATCCCCCTGGCCAACTATAATTCCCTTTAATCCAAGAGGGTACGCCACGTACCCGTCCTGATGCTTCTCCACTATAATTTTAAACTGGCGCATAGCATAAACCTCCGTTATAATCAATTTCGATCTTGAGGGTATCTGGTATTATTCTGCCAAATTTAATAGGATTCATATTTACCACTTCCCAAAAACTCCTGCATTGGGTGCCACCCTGCAGTTGAAGATCTCCGGAAACCTCGCTTTCATTGCCTCACAACCTTCTTCTCCCTGTTCTCCCAAATTAACCAGGCAGTAATACAGTTCCTCCCAAACGGATTAATTCCTGGTGATTATTCTATCAGGAGAAAACACAACCAGCAAGGTAAACCTGCTCTTTAGAGCCACTCTGAAAACGCGCCTGCGTAAATAAAACCTCCCGCTTTTCACAGAACCCACACCCAAAGCAAGGGGTCCCATAAATTTCGTGTGCGAAGTCTATTGGAAAACACTACCCCCTTTGTAACATTGCTACACGCGGTTATCGCTCTAAGTTCGCTTTACAATCAGGGGAACGCCAAAACAGGGGGGCGGTCCTGCTGACAATCATGTAAGATTTTGTCTCGCTCCGGTTTTTCCATCCTGGTGCAGGACACCAACAGGTCTGCCGCTTGGTTTTTCGACCTCGTGTTTCGCCGCCTGCCCCTGCCTGCAGGCGCAAACATGAGAACCGTCCCTTTGTTTGTGCCGAACTGTGATCGGCCGGTGCTTTTCCGCACCTCTTTGGCAGCCGCAAGAAGCTCGGTGGGGGGCCTCGCCCCCGGCATCACCGACATATACGGTTACGGTCGCAGGTGTCTCTTCCACCGAGTTTATCTTTCTAATCCCCGGGACACGGAAAAGCAGGGCACGCTCAATTAAGAACCTCTCAAGGCTCATATAACATTCCATTCCCCGTTCGCCCATAGGTACGAAAAGCAGGATTTAACAGGCACCTTTTCCCTTTCGACCGGGTACTGCTGCTGCGATATTACCGTGTTCCGGTCTCTGCCATGAGAGAATCACCGACCACAGCGCAGGGTTGCAGGACAAACGGTCCCCTGACGAGGGGTCCCTGGTTACCGGCAAGAGGGACATCAAGTCGGAAAAAGGAGTTAGGGATAGTTGGGGTTATCAATACTTACTGCCTGGGGACGAAAATTTTTTCGTTTATTAGGGAATTCCATAAGAAAATGGTAGGTAGAGCCTACATTCACCTGAATACATTCAATTTACTGAGTGTTTTTAGTTTGACTGTTCAACCGCAATAAGTTTTAATCTACTTGCAAGCTATATTTAATTCTCGATTATTAATTATAAATTCAGCCAAAAGCGGAAATACTTTTTTAGTAAACAAGTCAATTACTGTGAGTATGAGATCATATGATCACTCAAGGTTGGTGGGGAGTATCATGTACTTGAATGACTTAAAGGACCTGTTTGGGGAGGAAGCGGGTTTCGTATTTGTAAAGGAACCGGAGCATTCGCAGCAGGTATTGCTCGAATTTCAGAAAAAATACGGCATCGAAACAGATGACTTTTTCACTTTCTACCGTACATTCGGGGTCACTCCGGTAAAAATCGATGCAAAAGAGTTGGCCAGTTGGGAACATCACTTCGAAATCTTCAAAATGGCCGGCGGTGATGTCTGGAGTTTAAAAGAGTCTAACAGAGAGTCAAAATCAACCAGGTGGCGGGAGACCCGCCATTTTTTATGCCCTCCCCGGCTGCCTTCTTCAATCTTCCACTTCAAGCTCTTCCGCTTCGCCCTTGGAGGCATCATCATATCTTGAGCGTATTATTGTACAACACCAGATGTAAAAGATCTGGCCGAGTCCGCTGGACACTATACTCTATCCAGATTCAACTACCCTGCCGGAAAGTCCCTTACATCAAAAAACGGCTCCTTTTGCCTATCCTCCAATAGACAAAAGAACCGTCCCCTTGTCTCCCTCCTCCTCTCCCGGCCTGATTATTTCTTCCCGATTTTTTTCCTGCTATTCCTGGGCTTCTCTTAACAGATCTTCCCTAATGAACACTTAATCAACCGCGACGACATCCCGCCCAAAATCGTCATCAAAGCGCACAATGTCGTCTTCCGCCAGGTACTCGGCGAAACAAACAAGAACAAACAGTGCGCGCAAACAAGAAAACCGTCCCCTTGTTTTCGGCTCATCTTACGGCGTTTTCAAGAGCCTTCACCACCAGGTCCACCTCAGACTCGGAGAGATTATTGTGAAAGGGAAGGGCAATGGTCCTTCGGGCTACAGACTCGGTGACCGGAAGCTCTCCTTCCCGGGTTCCGAACCGCTCCCGAATATAGGGCTGCAGATGGATAGGCGAGAAATAACCGCGGGTAGGAATCCCCTGCTCCTCCAGTGAGCGCATCACGGCATCCCGCTTGATTCCTTCCGCCAGGGTGACCACATACACAAACCAGCTCATCTTTACGTAAGGCTTCACCACCGGAGGCCGCACCCAATCCAGCCCGGCCAGGCGCTCGCCATACCACCGGGCCACCTGCTCCCGCTTCGCCAGGAATGTCTCGATGCGCCTGAGCTGGGAAACCCCGAGGGCAGCGGACATCTCGTCCATCCGGTAGTTGAACCCCAGCCGCTCGTGATACAGCCATGCCCCCATCTCCCCCCGCCCCTGGTTGCGCATGCTCCGGCAAAGCCGGGCGATCTCTTCATCGGAGGTGACGATGATCCCTCCCTCGCCGGTGGTGATCTGCTTGTTGGGATAGAAGGCGAAGGCGGCAGCATCCCCGAACTGCCCAACCTTTTTCCCTTTGTACTCGGCCCCCAGCGCCTCGCAGGAGTCATCGATCACCCTGAGACCGTGCCTCCCCGCAACCTCCAGGATGGCATCCCACTCCGCCGGGTGTCCGAAAACGTCCACCGCCAGGACCGCCTTCGTCCTGGGAGTGATCTTCCGCTCCAGTTCCTGGGGGTCGAGGCAGTAAGTTTCCGGATCGATGTCCACGAAAACGGGCGTCGCACCCACGTATAGGATGACGTTGACGCTGGCCGCGAAGGTAAAGGATGGCACCAGCACCTCATCCCCAGGGCCGATTCCTAACGCCCGCACTATCAGGTGCAAGGCCGCCGTCCCGGAGCTCACCGCTACGGCGTGCTCCACCCCGATGTATTCGCAAATAAGCCGCTCGAACTCCTCCGCCCGCTGCCCCAGCGCCAGCCTGCCGCTGCGCAGAACCTCAATCACCGCTTCGATATCGCTTTCATCCAGATCAGGAAGCGCCATCGGGATTCTCTTCATCTTCATTCATTCCTTTCCCACCGGGCGCGCCGGCACCCCGGCGACCGTTATAAACGAGGGAACATCATCAACGACAACGCTCCCAGCTCCAACTATCGCCCATGCTCCAATCTTTTTTCCAGGTAAAACCACTGAACCGATTCCAAGTAAGGCCCCTTCACCCACAGAAACACCCCCGGCCAGGTGAACACCGGGAGCAATATGGACAAAATCCGCGATCTCACAATCGTGATCAATGGTTGCTCCGGTATTAACAATTACATGATCTCCAAGACGGGAATCCGGCTGGATAACTGAACCAGCCATAATCACCGTACCGGCTCCAAGCTGCACACTATCATGTACGTACGCAGCGGGATGCACCACGGTCAACCATCGGCATTCGCCGTAACGCAATGAGATATCCCTCCGGGACCGGTTATCGCCGACGGCTATAACGGCACTGCAACGCATATCACGCAACATTTCCAAACTGCCTGCCACCCGTAAACCGAAAAATTCAGAGCCCCATTTAGTCTGGTCGTCGTCCAGCAACGCAGTAATCGAAAAACCCGCATCGAGCAGCGTTGCCATCACCACCTTGGCATGGCCGCCGGCTCCGACCACAAATACGGCATCCCTAACAGGATCCATATTTTCCACTTCCCTTAAACTCCGGCATGGTGGCATAGCCGGAGTGGCTTATCCCCTCCCGCCGCAGTACCTTCCAAAGTGTGAGCAGGAGGATCTTGAGATCAAGCAAGAGAGACCGGTGATCTACATACCAGACGTCAAGCCGGAACTTCTCCTCCCAGGAAAGGGCATTGCGCCCGTGCACCTGCGCCCATCCGGTGATCCCCGGCTTCACCTCATGGCGGCGCGCCTGTTCAGGTGTATAGCGGTCAAGATACTCCATGAGCAGGGGTCGGGGGCCCACAAGGCTCATCTCCCCCTTGAGCACGTTGTATAGCTCCGGCAGTTCATCAAGACTGGTGCTTCTCAGAAAATACCCAAGCCGTGTCAGGCGCTTTTCGTCAGGCAGTGGTTTTCCATCCCCGTCGAAAGCCTCCCGCATGGTGCGAAACTTGTAAAGCACAAAAGGCTTTCCGTGCAGGCCCGGCCGCACCTGCCGGAAAAATACCGGCCCGGAGGAATCGAGCCTGATCAAAAGAGCAATCACTGTAAAAAGAGGGGCAAACAAAACAAGCCCCACAGCCGCTACGCAGATATCTATCCCGCGCTTAACCACTTCGGCAATACTCTTCCCCATGCTCCTCCTCCATATTAATAGCCAGAATCATCACGTTATTTTAAATGATTTCGAACAAACCCATATCAATATCTATAATCATTGTACATGCTAAGTAGAAGAACCTCTAAAAACCTCATGCCTGATCCCGGCTTTTGCGAATTCTTTCATAACTTTCTCAATCGTCAAACCCTCTTCCATCATCAAGGTATGGATCAAACAAACCAGGCCGGCGGGTGACCACGGATAATGTTCCCGTACGAATGATGCCAGAGATTTAAGTGAAAATATTACAGGATGCAATTCCCTGCTTTCCCATTTATCCTTGCAAGCGACCTCTCTAATCTCCAGAATTTCCTTCGCCGTTAAATTCAAGCGCACGCGACCTAAGGCATACTGATACAATTCCCAATCAAGGCCAAAGCTCAAAAACAAGGGCCAATCACTGTCAGACTCCGTAATCGATACTCCCAGCTCTTCATATACTCCCCTAATGGCCGCTCTATAAAAATTTGGGTTCCCATTGACATCACCATCCGTTGGGCGTTGCAGACCCTCGTTAACAGCAATATTCCATAGTCCGGGGCGGGATTTAACATTCACCGATCTTTGAACCAGCAAAACATAGTTATCCCTTGTGAGAACCGCCAGATTAATCCCGAAACTGTGAGCAAGAAAAGCCACCGGTTTTCCATAAGGATCTTTCCCCGCCAGGTATTTGTCCCGCAATGTGAACTTTTCATCATTAACATATAATTCACGGTCCAAATTCAAGGAGGTTGCCAGGAAATTTAAGTAATCGGAGGGCCCAAACTCAAAATGAATTCTGGGCCGCTCATCATCACGGGTTCTGGTAATCGAAAAAGACTTCAGATAATACCTTTTCCCGTTCCAGGGCCGTATAACCCCCGTTTCTCCTGATTTTAATATTTCCGCCGCAGTTTCTGAGCGCAACTTCTTCAAGACATCCGGTAGTTGAGCATCCTCATTTACATAACGGGTAACCAGTTGCGCCTTGCCATAACCTCTACCATTGGTAGTATCCAGGACAACCCATCCATATTTTGCATCATGCGGCGTAAAAAACATTTCCCTGGGCACTTCTCGAGCTGGTATCATATGCCGCATCATTCTAGCGCTTTTTGCGGTAAACTTTCCGGCACGCCTTTTTTACCGGCTCATCCAGAATCGCACCCAGGATCATCCATAAAGGCCCTGTTACCAACTCGGATTGCATCAATGATAACCACCTTGGGTCCATACTTCTGAATTCCTCCAGATTATCCTCTTAATTCAGATAAACAGGTAATATGCCAGTATTTCCATTAATGTATTAACACGGCAATATTTTTAACTCTTTATATAACAAACTTATTTCAGATATAGATAACTACGGTAAATTGATTTCATCTCTGAGAGAACATTATCTAAAGAATAATCACTGATCTTCTCAAACGCTGCCTTTTCCATTTTGGAGCGTAAATCTGCATCTCTAATCAACCTGTAGTTAACCCATGGGTATCTCCCAATTACACGAGCAAGCCGGTTTTGCCATGCTCCACCAGATCACGGTTTCCCCGAACATCGGTGTCCACTACCGGTTTCCCGGCTGCCATGGCCTCCATTATACATCATCGCGGAAGACCTTAACGTTTAGAAATAAGAGTGAAAATATCACTTTCTTTCAATATCTGAGGCACATCATTCCGGAAGCCAAGAAAAAGATCGTGTGGGATTCTTTTTTCCTTCAGCCATTTTCCCACCACCGGGCACATTTTCCCATCCACCACCAATAGAAGGTGGTTTTTTTAAAACTCTGGTTTTTATTCATTCGTGTACGGTTAAGCTTGAAATATACTATAAACCACCAAAGAAAGAAAGTGTATTGTCTTTCGCACTATCCCAGTCACTATATAGGACAACAAGAAAACACTCTCTCTTTTAAGCCCATAGCCTCCAGGATGACCTGGTTTACCCTGTGGACATCGTATTTTTGCTCCGCGATTTCCCTGCTCTTTTTGCCCATTTCCACGATTATCTCTGGATTTAAGATAAACCTCTCCATAGCCTCCGCCAGAGCAACGCTATTCTTAACGGGAACGAGAAAACCGTTTACGCCGTCTTTCACCGTCTCCCGGCAGCCAGGCGAATCGGTTGTGATCACCGGCCTCCCCACGGCCATCGCCTCCAGCACCGAGCGGGGGGTGCCTTCTCTGTAAGATGGCAGCACATAAACGCTGCAGGCAGCCAGGTAGGGACGCACGTCATCGGTTTCCCCCAGGTACTCTATTACCCCTTCAGCCACCCAGGCTTCCACCTCTTTCTTCCCGATGGCCGAGGGATTGGTATCCAAAGGGCCGAGCAATTTAAAGGACACTTCCGGGTAGCGAGACTTAAGCAAACGGGCTGCCTCCACGTATTCGCGAATCCCTTTGTGCCAGATAAGCCGGGCAATAAGCAGAAAAGAAAGGGGTTTCACCGGCGGCTCAACATATGAAAACCGCTCCACATCTACCCCGGAGCCGTTGACCAGGACTACCCGGCACTTTGCCGGCAAAAGACCTGTTTCTCTAAAAAGCGATATGTCATCGGGATTTTGGAAAAACACCACGCGATTAGACCTCAAGGCTGCCTTGTAAAGCAGTTTCACCAGCCGCGCCAGCAAAATATATCTACCGCTCTCTTCCAAAAAGACAGAGCCCACTCCCGTAATCATGGAGCAGACCGCGGGAACCCCTGCCACCCGGGCCGCCAGAGAGCCGTAAATCACGGGCTTGACCGCATAGGAAAAGACGACATCGGGCTTGAGCTTCTTCATTTCCAGCACCAAAGCAAGCAGCGTAGAAAAATCCCTGAGAGGGTTAAGTCCCGTCCTCTCCAATGGGATCTGGATATAACCGGCCCCAAGAGCTTTCAGCTTTTCTTCAAAGCCTGCCTCCGGCCCCAGGGTTGTTACCTCGTGCCCCAGTTCCGTCAACGTTCGAATAAGCTCCCCGCGAAAATTGAGCAACGACCTGGCGTAGTGAGATATAATCAGTACTCTGGCCAATTCTCCCGCTCCCTCGCACGCTAACAGGCATTACGCTAACAAGCACGCAACAGGCAATCAATCCACCGGGCTCCTATTACAGGTGTTGCCTGAACCACTTTACCGTTTCTTCGAGGCCCTCATGCAAACCATATTGTGGAACATACCCCAGAAGACGCCGCGCTTTCGTAATATCGGCACGTGAATGCCTCACGTCACCGGGCCGCGGCTCCTGGTGCTCAGCAGTAAGCGCAACGCCTGTAATGTCTCCAAGCATCCCCAGCAGGTCATTTATCGTAACATTTTCCCCGCGCGCGACATTAAAAACCTCGCCGTCCACTCCCTCCGCTTCCGCCGCCCGGAGGTTGGCCTCCACCACATCGGCCACGAAAGTAAAATCGCGGGACTGGTTCCCGTCTCCGTAAATTACAGGGTTGCGGCCGCAAAGCAAAGCAGCAATGAATCTCGGTATGACAGCGGCATATTGGGATTGGGGATCCTGCCGGGGGCCGAAGACGTTGAAGTAGCGCAGGCAGACGGTGCTGAGCCCGTAGAGTTCCCAGAAGTTTTTGGCGTAAAGCTCCTGCGCCAGCTTGCTCACCGCGTAAGGGGAGGCGGGGCAGGGCTTAAGCTCCTCGCTCTTGGGCAAAACAGGAATGTTGCCGTAGACAGATGATGAAGAGGCAATAACCACCCGGCGCACTCCCAGGTCGCGGGCGGCCAGCAGGAGATTCAGCGTACCCGTGACATTAACCTCATTTGTTGACAGAGGGTCCTCCACCGAGCGCGGCACCGAAGGCAGGGCCGCCTGGTGGAAGACGAATTCGACCCCTTTTACGGCACGCTCGACGTCCTCACGATTCCGGACATCGCCCTGAATAAACTCGATCTGGTCTAAAACAGGCTCGAGGTTCTGCAGCCTCCCTGTCGCAAGGTTGTCCAGAACCCTGACGCGCCACCGCCGTCTCACCAGTTCGAGCGTCAAATTAGAACCGATAAAGCCCGCTCCACCAGTTACAAGACAAGTTCTGCTCATGAGCACTCATACCCCGCGCCCGCGGGTACCCCGCTCGCTTTAGGCAAAGGGGCCCCGATCCTGAAAATGTTCGATCCCTCAACATTTTTAAAGCCGTTCCGCGTATCAAAAATCAGTTCGGCGTGATCCGCAAGCCACCGGTAATCGAAGCATGAGTGATTTGTGGTCAACACGAGAAGATCATAATTTTGAACATTATCTTGATTGAGTTCTACGGACCTAACACTTGTTTCCAGATATTTAAAAGATTCTACATATGGATCATGGTAGTCAACAAGTGCACCGCGCTCGCGCAGCAAGTGGTATATCTCCAGCGCGGGGGACTCTCTCACATCGCCTACGTCCGGCTTATAAGCGACACCAAGGAGAAGAATCCTGCTCCCGCGGATCGCCTTTGCCTTAAGGTTGAGGATCTCAGAAATTTTCCCCACAACGTAATTGGGCATTTCGCTGTTAATATCCGTGGCAAGCTCGATAAACCTGTGGTGATACCCCATGCTCTTTGCCTTCCATGAAAGGTAAATCGGGTCAACAGGGATACAATGGCCTCCAATCCCAGGCCCGGGGTAAAAGGGCATAAACCCGAAGGGCTTCGACGCAGCGGCTTCGATCACCTCCCAGACATCGATTCCCATCCGGTCGCACATAATCGCAGTCTCGTTGATAAGGGCGATGTTCACGGCGCGGAAGACGTTTTCCAGCAACTTCACCATTTCCGCAGCCCGGGCAGAAGACACCGGAACAACTTCGTCTACAAAAGAACTGTAGAACTCAACTGCCCTTTTTGTACATTCGGGGGTAACGCCCCCGACGACCTTAGGCGTGTTTTTAATACCATAAACGCGGTTGGCGGGATCAACGCGCTCAGGAGAAAAAGCAAGGAAAAAGTCACGCCCAACCTTGAGACCGCCCTCCTCCAGCTCAGGTCTGATCAGTTCTTCAGTAGCTCCAGGATAGACCGTGCTCTCCACAACAACGAGGTGACCTCTTCGCAGGTAGGGTTTGAAAAACCGGATTGCAGACAAAACGTAGGACATATCCGGGTCTTTGGACTTGCGCAGAGGAGTTGGAACACAGATGACAACCGCATCTGCTTCCTGCAGGGAAGAAAAATCTGTACTGGGGAAGAACAAACCGGAAGCAACTAATTCCGCGACAACATGAGAAGGCACATCAAGAACATCCGACTTCCCCTGCTTTAGTTGTTCCACCTTTTCTTCATTAACATCCACACCATAAACCAGATACCCCGCCTGGGCCGCCTGTACCGCAAGCGGCAGCCCGACATACCCCAGCCCGACCACCGCACATCCCATAGTTTTTTCTGCTGTCAAGCTTCAACCCCTCCCCAAAAAATTGCCCTTTTTCGCCTTTTCACCAAAAGCCCCGCGTGCTCAGATGGTCAGCCTCTTGTTACCCTCAGAATAGCTAAGGCGCGGTTACCACCTCGCGCCGGAGGCCCAGACCCTCGTTCACGGCAACGCTCCACACGAGCAGGCGGGACTTCACGTGCGACGATCTCTGGGCAACCAGCACGTAGTTGTCGCTCGTAATCACGGCGAGGTTGATCCCAAAATCCCTTCTTTTGGTTGTTTTTGAAATAGGGTTCTATTTTGAGGGTACGCCCTCTTTTATGGTCTTCCTTTTTTATACAATTGATTTTACACTACCTACTCATTTTTCTAACACCTCACTTCAAACGTCACTACAAAGACTTATTTTGTCTTAACCAAAGTTCCAGCCACAATAAACTCCATACGACACCAGCCCACCGCTTAGGTTCTATATCAGTACGCTGGATATAAGAAACAACAGCTTTATGCTTCAGAAAATCATAAATTTCTGCATTGGTAGAAATAAGCAGATCTTGAACCATACCCGCCAGATCACTTTTAAGCCACCTTGCCAGCGGTACCTCAAAACCTTTTTTGGGAGCTGTCACAACTTCGTGCGGCAAGTATCGTTTAGCCAGAGATCTCAGTAAAGGTTTGGTAGTACGTCCTGGCAACTTTATATTAAGTGGCAACCTGATAGCAAATTCAAATAATTCATGATCTAAAAATGGCGATCTGGCTTCCAGAGAATGGGTCATGGTAGCAATGTCCATTTTTACCAGAAGGTCATCGGGCAATATTAAGCGCATGTCCAACCAAAGCATCCTATCTAAAAATCCAATTTTTTCACCAGAAATGGATAATTCGTTTAGTGTATCTTCCACAATTCTTATGGAAGGGTTAACACTCCCTACCAGATTAGATAAGAACATTTCTGATTTATCCGCTTCATTTAATTTGTCACCGGTCCAAGCAAGGTACCTCTCCACTTCATTTAGGGCAACTCCCCTTAAGAAACGGTGAAAAAAGCCGTACAGTGAACGAGCTGCCGTCGGTTCGGGCATTGTATCAACTATATAGTTCAACGTGTTTTTTATTAAGCCGCTTTGCGAAAAGCTGATAGTACTAAAAAATTTAGCAGCCAAATATCTCCGGTAGCCGCAAAAAGCCTCATCACCACCGTCACCGTTAAGCACTACTTTAACATGCTTGGCAGCCTCCCGGGCCACGTACCAGGATGGAACTGCGGAAGAATCCGCAAAAGGTTCATCATACGCTGCCACAATCTTACCAAGATCATCCTCCAGATTTGGTCTCACCAGAAACTCGTGATGATCGGTACTATAACGCTCAGCCACCTTTCTGGCCAAATTTCTCTCATCAAAGTCGCCGTCTTCAAAGCCGATGGTAAAGGTCTTTATGCGGTCAGGGTAGTTTTGGGCTGCGATGGCAGTAACTAAACCGCTGTCTATTCCCCCAGAAAGAAAGGATGCCACGGGAACATCCGACCTGAGCCGCAAGCAAACAGCCTTCTCAAGACTTCTTTCTAGCTGTTCGAGTGCCTCTTCCCTGGATACAGACAGCTTAGGAGTAAATTTAACATGCCAGTATCGTTCAATTTTAACCCCACCTTTACCATCATAAACGAGCAGATGTCCCGGTGGAAGCTTACATATTTTTTTATAAACTGTATTTGGCGAAGGAATAAATCCAAATGTAAGATAATCCCATATTGACTGTAGGGAAATTGAAGTATCCACTATGGGATACTTTTTCAGTGCTTTTAATTCAGAAGCAAAAATCAATACTCCGTTTCGAACAGTATAATAAAGGGGTTTCTTACCCACACGATCTCTAGCCAGAACTAGTTTTCTCAGATTTTTATCCCACAAAGCCAAAGCGTACATACCCCTCAAAAACCGAAGAAAATCTACTCCGTATTCTTCGTATAAATGTACCAAACATTCGGTATCTGTTTTTGTAGAAAAACGATGACCTTTTTTCAGTAGTTCTTGACGCAACTCAATGTAATTATAAATCTCGCCGTTTAAGATCGTTACCACAGAACCATCCTCATTAGTTATAGGCTGTTGGCCTCCCTCAAGATCGATAATAGACAGCCGCCGGTGTCCCAGTGCTACAAAATCATCAAAATAAAAACCTTCTCCGTCCGGACCGCGATGTTTCAGTAAAGAAGTCATTTCTTTCAATGCTTGCTTGCTATAAGTTGTGTTAGTGCCTAAAAAACCTGCTATACCACACATTAGCCCACTCCTCCTATCGAATGCAGCAAAGCAACCAGTCGTGGCGCTGTAACCTGTGTGCAATATTTCTTCCCAACTTTTATTCGCCCTGCTCTACCCATTTTAACTCTTAACTCCGGAATATCGCGCAAAGTAGTTAGGGCATTAACCCAGTCTATTGTGGTTTGACACAAATAGCCGTTTACCCCGTTTTCAACAATTTGCTTGTTTACTCCAACCGGCGAGGCTACAACCGGTACGCCGCATGCCATATATTGAATAAGTTTGTAACCACATTTTCCCCGTTCCCATGGTTCATCTGGCAGAGGCATGATACCCACATCAAAACTTTGAATGTCAGCCACTTCAGTCTCTTCTGACCAGCTACGTAGCATTATAGGCACATTTTCCAGTTTAATTTCGCCCGAACCCACCAAAACCAAACGAGTATTTCTTTTCCTGCAAACCTCAGCAAGTGCCGGGTGCACCAAGTTAAGGTATTTTGCTGTGGCAGGGGAACCGATCCAGCCGATGTTAAAACTTGTGTCACCAGCTTTATCCACTACATTGTAACGGTTCAAATCAATTACAGTAGGCAGATACTCCACACGTTTCGCACCAGCCCGATAAGCGCGCTCTGCCAGATAGTCATTACCAACTAACACCAAAGCAGCTCGGCGCATAACTTTATCTATTTTACGGCCCAAGAATGAACGAACTAACACATTCGAATGCAGATCATAACGGTGAAATACCGCATCGTCGTAGTCAACGACATAGGGGATATTAAACCATTGGAGCACCGCCTCCGCCAAGGCTGGTAGCCAGGGAAACAGTTCTTTTTCAATCCACAACAAATCAAATCGCCGGCTCTTAAGCAAAACACCAAGTCGCCTAAAATATGCTGCGATAATGCTTCCAAAACATTTTTTGTTACCTGAGTAAAGGTTTTTAATGTAATCGTCACCAAATAAAGGAGACACCGTAACTTCAATGCCTTGTTCTTTCAGGTATGGAATGTACTGATAAAAACGAACCCGGCTGCTGGCACCAAGACGGGTGTATCTACTGAGTAAAAGGACCTTCATAATTTATCACACTTCCTGGTCGCTTCTAATAATGCTGGTAATGCCCTCCATAACATAAAATAACCATTGATAGTCTCGATGATATCTCTACCAGAACGGCGAATAACAGCCCATGCTATACGTGTTAGCGGCTCCAGTAATAGCGTCCCCAGCATTAAGCCGGTTGCTGACCACCACCCAAAATGTTTGTAGCCATAAAGAATTCGACTGCGTAAAGAGTAGAACAGACGTGTAGCTTTAACTTGTTCTGAAGTACCCCCGCCCTTATGGTAAGCTTGTACATCGGCCAGATAGAAATTATGCCACCCGGCTTGCCGTGCACGAAGAGCAAAGTCAAGATCTTCAAAATAGACGAAGAAGCGTTCGTCAAAACCTCCTAAATCCTCAAATATGGAACGTCGCACCAAAAAAAACGCACCTATTACTTGATCCACTACTCGACCTTCCCTATGATCCCATTCAGTCATAAAATGGCTTGGGAAAAGTTTAGGAAACAAGCGATCAAGCCCAAACATCTTTGAAAAGAAACGGCCTGGTGTAGGAAAACGGGCACAGGTATGGCTGATTTGACCATTATCGTCCACCAGTTGAATGCCCAGTATACCTATATTCCTGTTTTCCTTTTGTTCCATAAACGTTAGTGGCTTTGTCAGAGAATCTTTAAAAAGGCAGGTATCCGGATTTAGAAATAGCAGGTAATCGGCTTTGCTACCTTTTGCACCCTGGTTGCAAGCTGCAGCAAAACCCCGGTTCTCAATGTTATGTATTAAACACAAGGGGAGATCAAAATCTTCAACTCCTTCTGCCGAACCATCAGTGGATGCATTATCCACCACCACTACTCGCTCTACAATAAAGCTTTCCTTGTCAGCTCTAAGAATCGAATTCAGGCAACATTGCAATTGATGTCCAGAATTCCAATTGACAATGATGATATCAAGTCTTGGATGCATAGTAGGAAAATCTGCCACTGAAAACCTCCTTATGTCCAACTTTTCGTAATTATCTCAACTAACGTTGTAGTAACTCCCAAATTTTTACTACAAACAAAATAGCTATGTAATATAACCAACTAGCTAGAGCATATTCGTATGCAAAGAAAGAAATAATCAAAGGAAAAACAAACAAAGAATAAAATGTGATAAAATAAATGTCACCTTTTACAACTCCCCTATAAATAATTGCATACACTAATCCCAAAAAAAATGGCACAATAACAAGGCCGATATCGCCGTAATCAAGGTAAGGCCCTGCCATCATGGTGAAAACATTAACTTGACCAGGCGGAACGTAGGGTCCTGATATAAATTGGTAGCCAAGAATGCTTAATAGTTTGGTAAAAGGATAAAATATGTTCCAACCTAAAGTATAACTATTGAATCCCAATACATATCGATCAAAAGCGACTATTGGCCCAATATAATAATCGAGGAACGTGCTCAACAAAGAAGATCTAATTTTATGTGTTGCAAAAGCTATTCCAATAAAACCTAAACTAAAAACGACCCCAGTAATAATAAATGGTTTTAAAGAAAGGGAAGAATCTCTATAAATAAAACGGCTACTAAGGTAGTAAGCTGCAGAAACAGATGTAAGTGCTAATAGAAGTTCAGTTCTAGCCATCGTAAACATGGAAGAAACGGCCCATATTAAAGCGAGAAAAAGGATTGTTTTGTAATTATGCTTTCGATATAGAATCATTAATAAAACTGAGATATGCAGGAACAACAACATATATTTAGGAATACCAATATCTACTCTCAAAACAGTATTGGCATAACGCAAGTTGAAAAGAGGGCCACCCGGCCCTAATTGGCTGAACTTATACGCCTTAATTGCTGCAAGCACGAAACCAATTAAACCTATAAAAAGAAATATGTTCAACAACGGCTTTATCTTCTTAAACTGATACTGAACACCAGGATTTGCTTTTTTAATTGCTTTTTTTATTGAACTCGAGCACAATAGTTTAAGAATCGCTACTGCATAGAAATAGCCTATGATAAAAGATGTAACAGTAATAATGTAAAGTAGATATGACTTCCTATGCAATTCGGTATCACCTACAAAATAAAATACTACATATGGTGGAACCATGGAAAGTAAAAATACATGTACAGGGTTGAGAAAGTTTTTACTTTTTATTACAAACATCAAACATACTAAATATATAGTTACCAAATAGACTAGTGTTACGCTGGCCATCATGTCACCATCCACATTTATCATTTTACATAAATATAACCTGAATCCATGAATACAAAAAGGAACAAGCTTGATTTAACAGTAAAATAGTTATGAGAGTTATATTTACCATACAGCAAACCTTTAATTACATACAAATCGGTTGTCGCTTTTTGCAGATTATCAAGGTGTTATAATTATATGTCCAGCTTTCTATAAAAAGGGTATAGGAAAAAAAAGGGTATAGGAAAACAGGCCTTTCGTGGAAAGGCTTGAATGCGGGATTTATATCACTGTAATCCAGAGGTTCTGCTTAGGCTAATAGCACATACAGATTTTCAAAAGCCGGATACCAGGGACTGTACTTGCCAAACCGCCGGGCATGACGGACCAGCCGTGAGGCCATGGTGATCAAGTTTTGAATGACTGTTCGCAGATGGTGATGTTGGACCATCCGGCGCAGGGGCACCTTCTTTATAGAGAGGTTGAGCTTCCCTATCAGCCGCAGAACATTGTAAGCAAACACCCCAAGATATAAGACCAAGTCGAATAGAGAGCAAACTTGCCGCTGGGCAGCCGTTCCAGGTCGAGGTCGGTTTTGATTTTACTGCGGAACTGTTCACTTGTGTCATGGCCATGGTAAAGGGCGATGATTTCATCTACAGGATCGGTAAAGTAGTCCAGTAGGTTTCCACCTCAAGGCCTCAGGATCGAGGAGAAGCTAGCCGTTGTTAAGTATTGTCCGCTCGGTAACCTTATACACCCTAGCGCACAGGGGGATCTCATCATTCAATCTTTACTACCTGACAGTGGTAGTGTCAAGCCTTTTGTGTAAAATTTTTTATGTTGGGCAACCCTCAAAGATTAACATTTTTAGGCAACCACTTTCTGCTGCATTTTCAAGAACCCATCAATCCTCTTTTCCGACCAGGTTTGATTCAGATCCTGTGATATTGCAAAAATGCATCTCAGGCAGCAGTCCTCATTAGGGAGGCTGTCCATCTGTCTTGTACGTCTTTTAAATTCCTTGAAGGTACGTTCGATGGTATTGGTGGACCGCAGAAGCTTCCACAAAGGCTTGGGCTGGGTATAGAACTGAAGTACTGCTTGCAGATCCTTTTCCAGGCATGCTACGGCTCTAGGCGCTATTTTTTCCCAGACATCTTTCCAGGCGTGGAAACGTTCTTCAGCTTCTTCATGGGAGCCTGCATAAAAGATGCGTTTGGCGTGGTCAAGACAATCTTTCTGGATTTTGCGGGGAAGTTTTGATGCGATGTTCCGGAGCTTGTGGACGACGCACCTCTGCACTTTGGCTTTTGGGAAGGCCTCGGTGAAGGCGCTTTCCAGGCCCGGCAGGCCGTCCATGATTCCCATGATTAAATGCTCTCCTTTGAACCCCCGCCTTTTTAAGTCTTTGAAAAACTCCCTCCAGGAAGCTGAACTTTCCCTGTCTCCAAGCTGGACTCCCAGGATTTCTGTATCCGTAGATGGTGATGCCGATGGCCACCAGAAGGGATTCCTTGCTCACCGTAAACCGCTTAACCGGCAGGTTTAGGCCGTCTAAGAAGATGTAGATGATATTGTCTTCAATGGGCTGTTCCAGCCAGGCTCGCATCTCCTGGGTGAGTTGCTTGTTGATTCGGGAGATGGTGCCGGCGGAATAACCTTTGCCCAGCAGTTCTTTGGTGATCTTCTTCATTTTTCGGGTGCTGATTCCACCAATGAAAAGATCAATGATCTGTCTGTCGATTTTCTCTTCTCTCCGCTTGTAGCGAGGAAGAACCTTCGATTCAAATTCGCCGTTACGGTCTCTTGCCACTTGAATATCTTCAATCAAGCCAAACCGGGTGAGGAGATCTCGTTCGTAATATCCATTGCGATAGTTATCCCTTTTGTCATTTCCCCTCTTGTACTGTTCATAACCCAGAAAGCTGGTTAATTTCCTGCTTTATTGCTTCTTCAAGGGCGTGTTTGATGAACTGCCTGATATAGAAGGCCAGATCGTTGATGAAAATTTCCTGCCTCCATTTCTCGTTGACCTCGACATCATGCATTTAAACTGATTTTCAAGGTGTACCCTCCTTTTGGTTGTTTTGGGAATATGGTCTATTTGAGGGTACGCCCTTTTTTTTGGTTTTTCCTTTTTATACAATTGATTTTACGCTACCCTTTTAGCTCTGTCATCGAGTTTTCTTTCGCTCCCTCTCTACATCTTTTTCTACCATAATTCTTACCAGCTCTTCAAACGAGGTTTTAGGTTGCCAGCCCAGTTTGCCTTTTGCTTTCGAGTAATCCCCCAACAACGTATTAACCTCTGCTGGTCGGAAAAAGTCTGGGCTAACTTCGACGAGCACTTTGCCCGAATGCTTGTCTACTCCTTTTTCCTCCACTCCTTTTCCTTCCCACTCCAGCTCAATACCTATAACCTCGAATGCCCTCTGCACAAATTCACGCACAGAGTGATATTCCCCGGTTGCGATAATGTAAGTGTCTGGTTCATCCTGCTGCATCATTAGATAAATAGCCTCAACATATTCAGGGGCATACCCCCAGTCGCGTTTAGCCTCCAGATTTCCCAAGACAAGTTTATCCTGCAAACCCAACTTCATCCGCGCTACTCCTTTAGAAACCTTTCGTGTAACAAATTCTTCACCCCGCAGAGGGGATTCATGGTTAAACAAGATGCCGGAAACAGCAAACATGCCGTAGGCTTCCCGGTAATTCACAGTAATCCAGTGAGCAAAAAGCTTCGATACCCCGTAAGGGCTTCTTGGATAAAAGGGGGTGTCCTCATTCTGGCGCTCGGTTAAGACCCTGCCGAACATTTCACTGGATGAAGCCTGATAGAATTTAGTTTTTGGGGTGATAGTCCTTACACTTTCGAGAAGCCTTAGAGTTCCTATAGCATTGGTCTCGCAGGTTAAGATCGGTTGTTCAAAAGAAAGGGCGACAAAGCTTTGGGCAGCCAAATTATAGACTTCGTCAGGTCTTATGTCCTCGATCACACGTATGATATTAGTAAGCTCCAAAAGATCCATAGGAACAAGTTTAATCTTGTCCAAGATGCCTAGCTCTTCCAGCCGCCACGACATGATACCCGTTGTTCGACGAAAAGTTCCATAGACTTTGTAACCCTTTTCGAGCAATAACTTTGCAAGATACGCCCCGTCTTGCCCAGTAACCCCTGTGATTAAAGCTTTCTTTGGCATTTTTTACTATCTCCCTTTACTTATTTTACTTAAATGTATTTCTTCCATGTGCTCCAGCAAAGCTTTTTCCAACAAGTCTGTACTTCGATCCCAGGTAAATTCTTTGATCTGTTCATGCCCTGCCTTTGCAAGTTGTATTCAGAAGTTGTCATCCTTTAAAACGCGAAGCAAATTTTCAGCCAATGCTTCCGGTTTTCTCGGCGGAGATAACAAAGCAGTCCTCTCATGTTCTGCATACTCGCGAATGCCACCACTATCGGTCGCGACAACTGCACAACCACAAGCCATAGCTTCAGCAGGAGGAAAGGCAAAACCCTCAGCTACACTAGAAGAAACGAAGATACTGCATGAGTTATATATTTGAATCAGCTCTTCATCATTGACATTTGCTACATATTCTACCCACGATGGCAATTTCTTGGGTCTAGAACCTGGCCCAAACAGGGTCACCTGTAAATCTGGGTGTCTCTTTTTTACAAATTTCTAATGCTTTCAAACCATCTTCCGGCGCTTTATAGCTAGCAGTTGAATACATCATAGCAACCTTTTCGGCCGTTCTCTGATATCCTTTAGAATACGAAACCTGCCGTGGTCTATGCCAAGGGGGATAAGGAATACATCGTTTTTAGAAATGCCAGCCTTTAGCACCATATTATTTAGCACCATATTATAAAGCAACAATCCCTTTATCTACCAAGTTCCTCGGTTTTGTTCCATCGGCTCTCTTCCTGATTAAACCAAAAACATTTGCTCCTCTTTTTAGCAACTCTTCTGCTAAATAAGACCAACAAATCCACTTATTCCAGATATTAAGATATTTTTACCTTGCCAGTTCATATTTTTACCCCCATAACACGATTCAAATGATTTAATAATCTTTCTCCAGCATGCTCTAATGTCCAAAAATTACGAATTACTTCTATACATCTTTTAGCCATCTTTTCTCTTTTCTCTTTGTTTAAGAGGAGTTCACTAACAGCTTGGGCAAACATGTCTTCATCCCTTTCTGTGAGAATTCCTGTTTCATCATGAATCACGCTCTCTCTTACTCCCCCCTCTCTTACTGCCACTACTGGTGTTCCACAGGCCATTGCTTCTAATGGCACAAGTCCAAAAGGCTCGAGGTAGGGAGCATAAAGAACCAATTTTGCCTTATTGTAAAGCTGCACAAGTTCATTATTTGAAACTAAGTGTTTTATTTCTAACTCAATGCCAACTTTGATTGCCAGTTGCTCCAAATAATTTTTCCATCCTACATCAACGCTGTTGGAAACAATAATAAACCTAGGGCGTATTTTGGAATCAATACGAGCTAAAGATTTTATAATAAAATCAAATCCCTTAGATGGACCACAACTTCCTACAGACAAGACAAAGTTCACCTTAGGAATTTCAAGGTGTTTAAATATATCTGTATCTACTCCAAGATAAGAAACAAAAGAATTAAGCCCATAGCTTCTCAAGATAGACTCTCTGGAAAAATATGAATTTGTTAAGATATACCTAGAAAAGGAAGCATTTTCTCTGTCTATCTCTGGCAGTCTACTAACAAAATATTTATGCCATATTTTTCTCAACAATTGAGGATAATCTCCCTGTTTTCTATTTTGAGAGATGTTCCGTAAAATTGCTTCATGAAATCTTGAAGGTTGCTGGCAATAGTAAACAGCTGGTTTTTTAATGAATTTCAGAAAAAATGGTGACATAGTATTTTGATCCTGTTCACTAAACACAATATCGTAATCCTTCTTATTAATAACATCAGCAATTTCTTTCTCCGTTCTTTCAAGGTCTCTTAAAGAAATTTTCATATTTATTGGGGGAATATAGCGGAAAGTAGAATAAATCAGGCCAGTAATAGTTTTTCTTACTGGAAATACATAGACTTTATTGGCAACGTCTTTCAATGGTAAAAATGTCTCATCAGCAGTTGATGGAATAAAAACATCTACCAAATGGCCTGATTTAGTCAAATACTTAGCAAAACCATACAGTGCCCTTTTTGCTCCTCCAGAAGGTAAATTGTGAAAAACTGCTATTTTCATTTTCTCACAACCTCGCACCATATTTCTTGATAAAAAGTTTTGGAGGAAAATATTTTACTAAGCAAATAAACAATTCCTTTTGGTATTATATTGTTCCACAGCCCAATCCCAATCGTTGCATTTGTTTTTCCCACCTCTTTATAAGTTTTTATCTCTCCTTCTGCTAAATCCACTAATTTATAGACTTCTTCTTTTGAAAAACCGCAATGCTTATGAGTCTTGTCAAGCTGATGATATTCAACAACACCATATTTCCACATTTCCTCATTTCTTTTCGGCACATTAATAAGAACATTTTCTCTGGCAGCATTGATTGCTTTTCTTAATAATGTTATTGGGTCATCAACATGCTCCAAAATATTATAGAGTAAAACCGTATCAAAACTTGGAAATTCTACTTTTAGAGCATCTCCTATGATAAGCTCTGCACCTTTAGGATATTCATAGCCCTCATATTTTTGAATATCAATTCCATAATACCTTTTTTCCCAACCCTTTGATCGCAAAAATGTGTAAAGCTGACAAGTAGCACATCCTACATCAAGGATATCTCCTCTTTGATGTTGAAGAGTTAAATCTGCATAGGCAGGAATACCTTGCCACCTTTTCCAACCAAAGTCGAAATCTGTTTTAACAAAATTATCCTTACTTTTCATTGTTATCCACACCTAAAAATATTTTGTTTAATAAGCTTAATATCACTATCAGAGATGGTAAGAGATATACACAGCAATAAAAATGTATCTAAATACACCTAAAATACCAGTTAATATTCAATTCAGTTGTTGCCTCAAGAAATATAGCTGTGAGAATACCGCCGAACAGTTAATCACCAGACCCACAGCGTAAATCCATGATCCGACCGCCCTTGATGTTGTAGTTTGTGTATCAACTTCAAGCATTTGCCTGAGCCATTGCCCGTATCCTGCGTTTACCTGATCAGTCTTCTGCCACAAATCACGCACAATCGCATTGTAGATATACGACCCTTTAATGGCTTCATAATGTTTTAGAGCAGCATTAAGAAACTTTTCTGCTTTTAATGGATAAATTATATTATCATTCGCCATATTTTCCTCCTTTATGGTTAAATATCCTACTTAAATCGCTACTTTAAGGAATCAGCGAATCAAATTAACCCATATTCTTTTTAGTTATCAGCGTATTTTTTATGCAAAATGTACCACTGTTCCATGAAATCGAGGTGGGCGCCGGCACGGACGCGCTCCCACCAGGTGCGGTTTTCGAGGTACCACTTAACTGTTTGGGCGAGGCCCCCTTCAAAGGAAACTACAGGCTGCCAGCCGAGTTCTCGAAGCATCTTGCCGGTATTGAGGGCGTAGCGCAGGTCGTGGCCGGGGCGGTCCTTGACAAAAGTGATCAGGCTTTCCGGTTTCCCCAGGAGCCGGAGGATGGTCTTTACCACATCGATGTTTCGCTTTTCTTCTCCGCCTCCGATGTTGTAGATCTCTCCGGGTTTTCCTTTCTCGATGACAAGGGCAATGGCCCGGCAGTTGTCCTCGACGAAGAGCCAGTCCCGGACGTTCTGGCCGTCCCCGTAGACGGGCAGGGGCTTGTCTTCCAGGGCGTTGGTGATCATCAGAGGGATCAGCTTTTCGGGGAACTGGTACGGGCCGTAGTTGTTGGAACTCCTGGTGATGACAATGGGAAGTTTGTAAGTTTTATGATAGGCGCGGCACAAGAGGTCGGCCGCCGCCTTGCTGGCGGAGTAGGGGCTGTTGGGAAGCAGGGGGCTCTCCTCGGTGCAGGGCGGATCGTCGTGGGCGAGGGAGCCGTAAACCTCATCGGTGGAGATCTGAACGAATTTCTTTATTTCGAACTCCCTTGCCGCCTCCAGGAGCACCTGCACTCCCTTGACGTTCGTCTCGATGAAGGGGGAGGAGTCGAGGATGCTCCGGTCCACGTGGGACTCGGCGGCGAAATTAACAACTACATCGAACTTCTCCTCATGGAAGAGCCTCTCCACCAGCCCGCGGTCGGCAATATCCCCCCTGACGAACCTGTACCGGGGATTATCTTCGACATCCTTCAAATTAGCCAGATTCCCGGCATAAGTGAGTTTGTCGAGGTTGACGATCTCCCATTCTGGATGCTCCCGTAGGATATAGCGAATGAAATTGCTCCCGATGAAACCCGCACCGCCGGTAATGAGCAGCTTCATTTTTTCTTCACCTTGAGCCTCCTTGCCTTCCCTCTCCCCTGAGAAGCGTCCTCTAGTCCTGATAAAAGAAAAAGAAATAGTTTTCTGCTTCCTTGAGGCGGGGAAAGGCTGCATCCTTTTCAGAGATGATGGGTTCTGCGACCGGCCAGCGGATGCCGATGTCAGGGTCGTTCCAGATGATCCCCGCCTCGTGCTCAGGTGCGTATTCTTCGGTCACCTTGTAGACGACCTCGGCCTCCTGACTCAGGACACAGAAGCCGTGGGCAAACCCCGGGGGGATGTAGAGCATCCGCTTGTTTTCTGCCGAAAGCCTCTCACCAACCCACTTCCCGTAGGTCGGGGAGCCTCTCCTGATATCCACGGCTACATCGAATATCTCACCGGCGACGACCCGGACGAGCTTTCCCTGGGCATTCGGGGGATTCTGGTAGTGGAGGCCGCGGAGGACGCCTCTTAATGATCGAGAATGGTTATCCTGAACGAAGCGCTCGGTGATGCCGAATGCTGTGAAATCGGAGAACTTGTAGGTCTCCATGAAGAAACCGCGCCCATCCTGAAAGACCTTCGGCTCGATGAGGACGACCTCCGGAATCTCTAACCTCTGAAAACTGAACGGCACTACAGCAGCACCTCCGCATCATCACCCACCATCAGCCGCAGAGCCTGGCTGTTTTGGCTCCCTTTCGAGATAACGGCATTTCTCCCGACAACGCTGTCCTCCAGGCGCGCAATGCCTGCAATCCTGGCGCCGTCCAGGATCACAGCGTGTTCGAGGGCAGAACCTTCAACCGCGCAGTCGCTGCCGATGCTTGTATAGGGGCCTATAAACGAATTCCTGACGATCGTTCCCTTCCCGATAACCGCCGGGCCGCGGACGGTGCTCCCTTCAATCCGGGCTCCTTTCGCCAGAAAGACGCGTCCCGCAACCCTGCTCCCCCCGTCAACTTCTCCCTCCAGGCTCTCTCTCACGAGTTCGTCTAAAACGACACGGTTGGCCTCCAGCAGATCGTCTTTCTTCCCGGTGTCAAGCCACCATCTTTTGAGGATGAAGCTCCTTACGGTCTTTCTCCTGTCGAGGAGTTTCTGGATGGCATCGGTGATCTCCAGTTCCCCCCGAAAGGAAGGCTTAATCTCCAGAACAGCTTCATGGATGGAAGGAGAGAAAAGGTAAATTCCAACCAGCGCCAGATTAGAAGGGGGAACTTTTGGCTTCTCGACGAGGCGCCTGATCTTGCCGTCGCAGTCAACTTCGGCAACTCCAAACATGCGCGGGTCAGCTACTTCCTTCAAAAGGATCATCGCCTCGGGCTTCGACTGCCGAAACTCTTCGACAAAAGCCTCGATGCCCTGCCCGATGAGGTTGTCTCCGAGATACATCAGGAAAGGGTCATCGCCCAGGAAGTCGCGAGCCACCATGACGGCATGGGCAAGGCCCCTGGGCTCTTCCTGAAGGATGAAGGTAAAATTAAATCCCCAGAGGTTCTCTGCCAGTGCCTCCTTTATCTGCGAACCGGTATCAGGCGAAATGATGACCCCCACATCTCTGATGCCCACGCCGGCGATCTGATCCATCACGTAGTGAATGATCGGGCGGTTGGCCACGGGAACCAGCTGCTTGGGGATCGTATATGTCAGGGGCCGCAGGCGGGTTCCCTTTCCCCCTGCCAGAACCAAGGCCTTCACAATATCATTTCCTCTCTTTTAAATGCTCTCATGAACTTCTCCAGCGACTCCTTCCAGTGAGGCATGATGTCGAGCCCCTCGAGCTTGAGTGCGAAGTTTTCCAGCACCGAATTCTTGGGTCGTTTTGCCGGGCGCCGAAACTCCTCGGAGGTTACAGGCTCAACCCTGACGCTCAGACCGGCCAGCCTGAAGATCTCGACGGCGAACTCGTACCAGGTGCAGGCCCCTTGAGAGGAACAGTGATATGTGCCGTACAGTTCCGTGGGAAGCAGTTCTTTGATCTGGAGCGCCAGGTCCCCGGTATACGTGGGAGTGCCCCTCTGGTCGTTAACGACCTGCAATTCCCCCTTTTCCCTCCCAAGCATCAGCATCGTTTTCACAAAGTTCCTGCCCGCCCGCCCGTAAAGCCAGGCAGTGCGGATGATGAAAAACTTCTGCAGCTGCTCCTTAACCAGCTCTTCGCCCCACAGCTTCGATCTCCCGTAAACGTTGAGCGGATTCGGCCTGTCGAACTCAAAGTAAGGCCCCTCCTTAAGGCCATCGAAGACATAATCAGTGCTGATGTAAAAGAGCTTGGCATCTACCTTTCTTGCTGCAACAGCAACATTCCTCGCTCCCAGACCGTTGACGGCAAAGGCTTTTTCACGCTGACTTTCGCAGGCGTCAACATCCGTAAAGGCAGCGCTGTGCACAACGGCGTCCGGTTGAACACCGGTAATGAATTTTACGGTGGCCTCGAGATCGGTGATATCGAAGTCGGCGCGGCCTGCGGGGATCACCTGGCAGCCGCCGTCGCCCAAAACTCTCACCAGATCGGTACCAAGCTGCCCTGCAGCACCTGTAATCAAAACCTTCACCGGGGGGCTCTCCTTCTCCATCCGAGTTTTTTTGACAATGCCCATAACACCACTTGGTCAACCCGTACATTTCTGCTTAACCATATTTGCCGGCTTAACCCTAATGCTTCCAGTCGAAATCCCCTGCTTCCGGATGCCGGGCAACGGCTTCTTTGACGATGCTGCAGATTTTACTAAGACCTTCCGGGGTTTTTGCTTCGCACCTCGCCACGAGCGCAGGCTGGGTGTTGGAGGCGCGCACCAGGCCCCAGCCTTCGGGAAAAATTACCCTCACCCCGTCTACATCAACAACTTCATAATCCCGGCGAAACTCTTCCTTCAGGCGCTCCACCACTTTGAACTTATCTTCATCAGGGCAGGGGATGCGTATTTCCGGAGTAGCATAATACCTGGGCACATCTTCAAGAAGCTGAGAGAGCGTCTTGGGTGTGTTGGATAATATTCTCAACAGCCTTCCTGTAGCGTAGAAGGCATCGTCAAAGCCAAAGTATTCGTCCGCGAAGAACATGTGGCCGGACATCTCGCCGGCAAAAACCGCTCCCGTCACCCTCATCTTGGCCTTGATCAAAGAGTGGCCTGTTTTATAGAAAAACGGCCTCCCTCCCAAGCGGACTACCTCATCGACCAGCGCCTGGGAGCACTTAACCTCAATGATCGCCAAAGCCCCCGGGTGGCGGGCCAGAATCTCCCGCCAGAAGAGGCACATCAACAGATCTCCCCAGATGATCTCCCCTTTTTCGTCAACCACACTGATCCTGTCGGCATCGCCGTCGTAAGCCACACCCAGGTCGGCCCCGTGCTCCAAAACCGCCTGCCTCAGATCTTCTAAATTGGCGGCAACCACAGGATCCGGGTGATGGTTGGGGAAGCGGGGATCCGATTCGCAGTAAAGGGGAATCACCTCGCACCCCCAGGCCCTTAAGATCTTCTCGGCAAAAAGGGAAGCAGTTCCGTTGCCGCAGTCCACGGCAACTTTCAAACTGCGCGGGCCCAGCTCGATCTTCTCCTGGAGCATGGCGAGGTACGGGGTTGCTAAATCCCTTTTTTCCATCCTGCCTTTCCCGGATTTGAATCGACCGGCTTCTGCCATTTCCTTTAACTTCAGGATCTCTTCCCCGTAGAGCGTCCCTTCACCGCAGGCAAGCTTGAAGCCGTTCTCATCGGGAGGGTTGTGGCTGCCGGTGATCATCGCCCCAGCTTTAGTGCCGCAGTGCACCATGGCGTAATAGAGAATCGGAGTTGCCACAAGACCGATGTCGATGACCGTACACCCGGTGGCAAGCAGCCCTGCAACGAAAGCATTTCTCAACCTTTCTGAGCTGAGGCGGTTGTCCCGCCCCACCAGCACCTCTGAAATCCCACGCTCCCGGACATAAGTGCCAAAGGCCCGGCCCAGAAGCCGAACCGTTTCATCCGGGAAGTCCCGCTCTGCGTGGCCGCGAATGTCGTACTGGCGGAATATCTGCCGGTTAAGTTCAACCACCCCACGGAGCGCCACCGAATTACTCCTCTCCTCCGCCGAAGCTGTGCAAATACCGGCTCAAACCCCGGCTCTCCAGCTCCCTGACCACTTTTTTGAGCTCCGGTTCCCTATCCTTATGGGCCACCAGCAGCACATCGGGCATATCAACGACCAGCAGGTCCTTAAGGCCAAGAGTGACCATTAATTTATCCCGGTTGTCGTTCCTGGCAATCACATTCTCGGTATCGACGAGAACGGCTTTTCCTTCAACAAGGTTCCCGAAGCCGTCAGGCTCCAGCACCCGCTCCAGCGCCGTCCACGACCCCAGGTCATCCCAGCCGAAGCTCCCGGGCACGACCCAGACATTGGCCGCCTTTTCGATTACACCGTAATCGATGGAGATCTTGGGCAGGCGGGGAAAGTGATCGTTGAGGGTCTCTTCGAAATCAGCGGTGCCCAGCGCTCTCTCGATGGGCTCCATGGCAGCAGCCAGCTCCGGGAGGTGGCGGGAAATCGCTTCTCTGATCGCCTTCGCCCTCCATATAAACATGCCGCTGTTCCAGAGATACTCACCCGAAGCCAGATACTCGGCCGCCCGGCAGGCATCGGGCTTTTCCACGAACCTGTCCACCCTGTAAGCCGACCCGTCCTCTGCCGGCTCCCCTAAGCGGATGTAGCCGTAGCCTGTTTCGGGGCGTGTGGGCTGGATGCCGACGGTCACGAGTCCGTTTGTATCGGCCGCCAGTGCAAGCGCACGGGTTATCGCTTCGCAAAAACGGCGCTCGTCGAGAATCATGTGATCCGACGGCAGGACAACCATGAGCGTCTCCGGGTCTCTTGCCGCTAAAAGCAGGGCCGCCAGGGCTATGCAGGGCGCCGTATCGCGGCCTACCGGTTCGACAATCAGGTTTTCAGGGGGGAGCTCCGGGGCCTGCTCTCGCACCAGTTCGCTGTAGCCCCGGCCGGTAACGATGTAGATTTTTTCTACGTCCACAAGCAGCTTCGCCCTTGCAACGGCCTGTTGAAGAAGGCTCTCTCTCCCGCCGATTGCCAGAAACTGCTTGGGCCTTTCTCTTCTGCTGTACGGCCAGAACCTCTCGCCGGAGCCGCCGGCCATAATGACAACTGCCGTTTCCAAGGAAAAGAGCCCCCTCCGATCCCTAAATTGAGCGCCGGACGGCTTTATGAGCTGCAGCTTCCGTGCTCTTTCGGAGTTCGCCAAAAGAGAAATTCGACAAAAAGCCGGAACTTCCTGCCCGATCTTTTCTAAATTCCCAAGAATTTTCCTGCCCCAACATTTTTTAAAATATAATCAAAGCAATCTGGGATTTTAAAAACACGGCACAGATCGGCGGGCAAGCGAAACGGGGGTTGGTGCGTACCGTTATAATTTGTAATTTTTAGGAATATTCAGGAAGGATTTTGGATATTATTGCCGAACTCATAATTCAGATAGTTACTTAAGCATCAGAGGTCGTTTGGGAAATGGGCAAGGGAAAAATTAAAGTAAGTGACAAAATATCCCGGCTGGTTGATCGTTTTTTTACAGGCAAAGTGGTTCCTTTCATCGGAGCCGGAGTTTCGAGAAACGCAGTACACAAAGATGGTAGAACAGGAGTTGCTGATACCAGGCGCATGATCAGTTTAATTGCCTGTAAATTATTGGACTTGCGGCTGCAAGGTAAAGAACAAAAACAATGGGCTAAATGGTGTTGCTCTTTCCTGGAATGCGAAAAACAGCATCAAAACCAGCATCAGGGTGTATGTAACGACAAAAAATGTCTGCTCAAAGAACTCAGCAATAATTCCGGAGGCGACAAGTATCTAAAAAAATACGTCACTCTGGATAAACTTTGCGAAATGTATACATGGGTAGCCGGGACGAATGCCCCGCGATCTTTAGTGGAAGATGTTTTAGCAATCCAGGATTTCAGCGAACTACAGCCGACCATCGCTCACAGATACATCTCGTTTCTTGCCCGTGAGGGCTTAATAGACGAGATTATCACCACGAATTATGATTGTTGCCTGGAAGAGGCATATAATTCAACCTTTATCAATGGTTCTGAGAACGCCGCCCTGGTTATAACCGATCTTGAAGAATACAGGAGAGATTCAGGAAAATTTTTCATTAAAGAAGACATACGGTGTCTCAAGATCTATAAAATTAACGGGTGCGCGGCCAAACTGAAACAAAAAGATTTTCCACCGGAAAAAATTCTTCTTACGGAACGCCAGTTGCAGGAATGGGGAGACCGCCACTGGGCGCGGGATCTATTTCGCGACTGCCTGCGCTCGCGCACCCTCATATTCTCCGGTTTTGGCAGTGATGAGCCCCAGGTAAGACATACTGTCCTGCAAATTGCAGAGGAATTTCAAAATTCGGAATGTATTAACGGAAGGAGGCCCGGAGGCCGCCAAGCAAAACAAAGATCCTGCTGGAATCTGCCTAACGCCCCTTTCATAGCTGCGTATGAATGCAACCTCACCTTTAACCAGGTGCAAATTCTTCATTCTTACGCCATTGCACACAACGATTCCCTGGCTTACTGCAATATCCACAAAAATGTATTTACGGGCGCTGATGCCAAAGATCTCGATCCAGGAATCAAAGATAGTTGTTTGTCAGCTGACGTATTTTGGGAAAAAGTATACCAGGCAGCTTTTTGGCAGCTGTTTAAAAAATGCTGTAGACCGGATACTCCGTTTTATGCTTACCTCTCTTCTTGCATTCACCCTGTAGACGCTTTGCTGTCCGATTTTACTAACTGGCTCGCCCCTGCCAAAGCACCCTTCGGGCGTTTCCCGCAACTGCTGGCACTAGATAACCATTTACATGTAACTACACTAACAAAATGGATAAACTGCATCAGGTACAGCAGAACATACTGCAACCCGGGGGCCTACCTGCCATTGCTAGAAAAGCCCGTACTGCTTCCCCTGGTTCTTTTAATCCTCTTTTTCGTTGCCGGCAATAGAAGGAAATGGGAAGAAATAAACAGGGTGGTGTGTATTGAGAATAACCTTTTCATCCTGAAAATCTTTGCGAACCTGCCGGTTTTTATTGTTCACGATACAAGCGTGCTGCAAAAAGCTCTTGGAAATAAAAATGTTTTGCTTAACAACAACATCAGCATTGGAATCGTTGTCAGTTCTAAATCAGTAGAACGAGCGGAAATTATCCACCAAAAAGTCGATCTCCAGGAATCAAATAGTGCCCGGGAACTCAATATGAAAAAGAGGGTTACTATTTACAAACTCCCTTTTAGAGACATCTTCTGCTGGGATTCCAAAGCACCATCGAGCGTTGATGCAACAAGAGAAAAGTTCTTCGCATCGTTGAGAGCGGCTAAGCTTATTGCGGCCAATGCTCGCCGCGGGATTAGATGGCGGGCAAAGAAAATCTTATAGCAGGGTGATCGCTTTGTATGAGGATATCGTAATTGATCCAAAGTCAATTGCCAACTGGCGGCTTAAGCTTGATAAGAACACAAAAAACAGGCTTGTATCCTCACTACTAGAAAGAGATGAAAAACTCCTGGCCGTCAGTGAGGTTTACCTTACCGATGTGGCACTCGCCGTGCACTTTACCGTAAAACTAGCAACACAGAAGCTTCATGACAGCATTTCTGAAATTAAAGAAGCAATTGCCGGGATTCTGCGATTGCTAAGCGGCTATGCAGAGCAGCAAGGGGTGATAGTACCGGTAATAGGAGTTATTTCTCCCGTTGAAGGCATGGATGAGGAGATCCTGGAAAACGATGTAACCTTATGGGCGGCAGATCAGGACTGGCATCGCGGCGATTTTTCCCTGTTTTATGCTCCAAGCGGTGATGAGACAAAGGTTATCTACTCTCTGCTATCCGGCGCAACCGCCCTCTGGACAGAGTCGGATAAAATAAAACAACTTGAATCAAAGGTATATCTCAAAATGTTGAAAGACACATACAGGTCTGAAAAATCAACTGACAAACACCGGGAGTTAATGAACACAATAATCCAATCCTGGGAAACCGGCAACTCTATTAAAGACGCAATATTAGAGTGGACTGCTGAATCGCTCTCAGAAATCGACAGAATTGCCGGAGAGAAATAAACATAGCAAAAACGAACGGGTATTTTAACACAGGGGGGTTAGGGGGGAACATGTTTACCACCAGTAATGAAGGTATTTTAAGAGTTAAGTCTATCAACATCTGCGATTTTCGCGGGATAAAAAAGCTTAATAAACCGTTAAACACCGATGCAGATGTTGTTTTAATTACCGGGCCCAACGGATTCGGTAAAACCAGCTTGATCGATGCGCTCTGCCTGCTCCTTACAGGTCACCTTCACCCGCTCAGGGAACCTGTTATCTTTGAATTGCCAGAGATAAAGTACTTCCCTGAAAAGACTACGTTAGAAGCAACCATCTTAAAAACAAGTGGTGCTGAAAAAAATGTGACGGTTACTGTTCCTAAAAAAGGTTCCCCCGAATGCAGCGACCCGATCTGGCATCGATCACCTTCTGCAAGAGAAATTACAGCAAAGGCAAGTTTTTTCTATCAGGATCTGGTTGAGGAGACTTTTGATAATTTTACACGAGGAACAACCCTTAAGGACTTTCTGGCGCCCCCACCTGAGGAGGTTGAAGTAGCGCGTTCCGCGCTTAAAGAGGCCCTAAAACAAGTAGAGCAAAAGGAGAGAACGCTGGTCATAACCGGAGTTGAAAGCGAGGCGGCATTAAACAAAGAGAGGGAGGAAATTGCTCGCAGCGTAACAGATTTATGGCGGCAACTCATCTTTGTAGTGGAAAATTTCAATATTGCACCACGGGAACTTCCCGTCATCGACGTCTTAAAGACCGGGGGAGACTTGAGAAAGGACTGGCAAAAAAAGCTCGCCGATTTTACTCTCAGCTTCAGCAATTATATGGGCCTGCAGAAACCAAGCGAAGACATGAATATAACATCCACCTTGATATACTTTCAAACCCTCATCAATGAGCTCAAAATAAAGCATATCCTCCCAAAAAGCGATACGGCGGAACGGCTGAATCACCTGATCGCCAGCCTTCCCGACGCCACGAATATACTGAAATTGAAACAAATTGACGCTTTGAAGAATAACTGCCTGGAGTTGGGGAAAGAGTTGGCCAAAAACAAAGAAAGGCTTCAATTGCTGTTAAAAGTGGAGAATCATTTCAAGAGTCCTGAAGGGCCCGGTTTGCTGGAAATTATGCAATCACTTCGCCAGCACGGGCACGAATGGCAACAATTAGATGTTGGTTCCAATAATGAATATATGCGTCCACCTGTGG
This sequence comes from Bacillota bacterium, assembly GCA_013177945.1. NCBI lineage: Bacteria > Bacillati > Bacillota > Bacillota bacterium. Next base: position 52,437 of record JABLXW010000015.1, on the reverse strand, counting down.
AAGTTATGAATTGGCTTAATACAGCCTATACTTCCCTTGCTGTTAATGGAAAGCACCTCGATGAAATATTGGCAAGCTGGCAGGAACAGGTGGAAAACGAGCGAAGCAGGCTTTCAACAGCTGTTAATAAACAGGAAAGAGAGCTTTCTGAGTGCAAGACAACCATTGATATACTCGAAGAAATCAAGAAGATGGCAAATACTTCTGCCGACGCGCAGGAACTTCTAAAAAAAGCGCAGGAAAGGGCCGGACAGAGAGCGAAACTCGAAGCCGGTCAGGCTTTTCGCGATGCCACATCAAAATCTGAAACGCATCCTGTTAAATTGGCCGATGACATTCTAAAGGCTTTGGACAAATGGATTGACGTTGAAAAAAGAGACCTGAATCGCCAGGAACAACTGAAGAAGTCGGGCCAATACAGGAAGGCAAAAGAGCAAATTAGAATTTTGAAGGATGCATTGAATAGGGAGATTACACCGGAGAAATCAGTTCTAGAAAGCATCCGTCAGGTTCCGGATAGCGAAGCCCAAAAGCTTGCAGAATTGATAAACAAAATTCTCTACAGGTTTCGCCTGGTTCGGGGTATTCTCCCTGTGAGAATCCAAAGCTCGCAAAGAAAACAAGGAAGAAATCAACAGGGAATCTGGGAATTTAAAACCGCAGACGGTCGCACTTTAACCTCACTTTCTACAGGGCAGCAGTCTCAACTTGCCCTTTCGCTGCTCCTGGGGCTGAACATATCCCTGGATATCAGTTTTTTGCGTCACGGGATCATTGCCCTGGATGATACCACGACATCCTTCGACATGGCACAGCTACCCCGGGAGGCTGCACTGTTAAGGCAAATCGTTTATGGGACCGGCGATGATGACAGCCCGCGGCGCCAACTGTTTATCGTGAGCCACCATGAGGAACTAACCCACAGGTTAATGGATTTCCTCATACCGCCCCAGGGAAAGAAAATGCACATTTTAAATTTTGTTGATTGGAACCCGGAAAATGGGCCGGAAATCGAACAGTATCAGATGGAATCTGCAAAACCCGCCAGGGAAGGGAGGAAAGCGTTAGGAAGATTTCTAAAGGATGTTTTGAAAGAGAACACGCCCCCCGGCGGGCCAGGACAACATCGGGGTTAGCGTTATCTGGGTTTTTCCGGGAGCCAGTGAACCGGCGCGACCCCTTGCGCCTTTTTAAACTCGGGGTCCCCCGTGACCACAGTTCCCCCGCTGGCAGGGTGAACTTGCTCAAAACAATCGGGTCGTAGCGCCAGAGGACGCGCTCGGGAGAGTACCTCCTGAAAAGGGTCTTGAAAGTTGCCAAAGTCTCGGCAGGCGCGGGAACCCGCGGCTCCAGCACTATACCTGAGCCCGCAGTTCCAAATAGCGCTCACGACTCATCCCTGCGGTTTTTAAATTCGTTAAGATGTGGGTTACAGGCACCTCACGTGGGCTTTTCTTAATCACAACCGGTCGCTTCGCCCCTGGCTTCGTCAAAATCAGGTGGTCCCCCTTTTGGCGTTTGATGGTAAAGCCGTCTAGCTCGAAAATTTTTACCAGCTTCTGATAGGGAATGGGTGTAATCTTACGAGAAGCCATAACCCTGTTTACCCGAGGGCGACCAGTTCAGCTGAGACCGGTTGACGCGGTAGCCAAGTCCCATCCTGCCGGAGGTAGCCCGCTTCCTCTAAAACCTCCTCCAGGGTCCCCATCGCTTCACATTCCTCGAGGAAAGCCTCCAAAGCCTCTCGAAGAGAATCCTTCGCTTCGGTGATCGTCTCCCCAAAGCTTGAGACTTCCAAGTCTGGGCAGAGACCCACGTACAGATCACCTTCGCGGAAGATTTCCACCCGCACGACGACGCGCTGTTTCATATCTTTCACGCTCCTCTTACCTCCACGAACTCTTATTTTCATCTACATTCATACCAGTTATATTATACCAGTTTCCTGATCTATAATGCGAAGAATGCGAAGGTGCCCCCAAACATTGCGCCCTTTTGAAAAATAGAGCAAATACTTACGGTTTTTAAATACTTCTGTTATTTTCCTTTTTTCTTCCAGCACATCAATGGCCCTTTTGATCCTATCTTTAGGTTTCAGTTCGCTTTGATCGTCTTCAAAATTAAAACTGATTTGTACAGCTGGCAGAATAAAATATCGAAAAAAATAATAATCGGAATATCTAGTCATAGGCATTAATGCCACCCTTCAGCATTGGAAAAAAGAATTTCGAAAAGCTATCACTTCACTATATCTAGGTCCCAAAAAACTTCTTTTTAACGGTTCATTTGTCAATTATTACATATTCAACAGAGACCCTATGTTTCCTGCTTTTTTCTTAACATAGCCGCTGTCCCTGATTTAAAGCAAAACCTCGCTTAAGCCAGCAAAGACCATCTTTTCCGCCGGTGCCAGGGCGTCCTCGAAAGCCACGCCTTGTACTTCCGCTGCTCGGCCCGGTTGAAGGCATCCTCAACGCTTTTATAGCCGTGCTGGTCCAGCAGGGACAAGGCCACGGCAACGGCGCTGGCGGGTATCCAGTCGCCGTAAACGAGAACCGCAGCGCAGGTATCAAGATCGTCCAGGTCCAGGTAATAAAACACCTCGTTTTCCCAGGCATCCCGGCAGGTTTTGAGAACATTCTCCAGCCTGTCTTCCAGCCTGACCGCACCTAACAGCAGAGGATGCCGCTGGTCTCCCTGCATTCCCAGAGCGTAGAAGAAAACATCGCGTTTGAGCAATGTGATGCCCGTTTCCTCACGGGCCTCCCTTACGGCAGCCAGGAAAGGATCCGGCGGCACCCCTTCACACCTCCGGTCGTTCCAGCTCACGGCGCCGGTGACAGAAGTAACCAGCTTCCCGCCGTAAATCGGGAGGTCTTTGGGACGGCGCCCGACGAGCAGCTTGTTATCCGCGTCGATCACGTTCAGGTGCAGGGTCAGCCCGTTGCCCAGGCAAGAACAGTCCAGTACTTCTCTAAAGGTTATTTTTTGCTCGACATTCGCCCGGTGCTTGTTAAGCGCATCTAAAACAGGCGCAGGCAGAACAACGGGCTTAAATGTAGGGGTGAGGGCCAGGTTTGTGCAGATGAAGTCAAAATATGAGAGCGGACTGAAGGATAAAATCCATTCAGGCGGCTCGTCAGCACGAGGGCGCACCAAAGTAAATGACTCCAGTCTGACGATCTGGCCATCGGTAAGCCTTAAAAACCCCTCTCTGCTGTAGGCTTCAACGATCGTCTCCCGGTAAGGCAATAAGTCAGAAGGGATTTAAAACGGGATTCGACCTCCCCGCAGTGAATCTCGGCCGGTGACAGGCGCCGGGGCTTATCGAGATCTACTCCATCGGCAAAAATAAAGGGAACGTCGCGGGAAGGTGTCCATCTGCCTATCCTGAATTCGCGGTGGTACGGTATCTGGTGTTTCCTGCGCTGCTTATAATACTTGCGGAACCAGATTACCGCTCCGCTTCCAGCTGATACTAAAATGGTGGTAATTACGCTCACCAGAACGTCTTCTGCCTGCCTCTTAACGGCACCGACCAGCCAGCTATTGTAATGCAAAAGAAGAATGAGAAGAAGCACAGACAAACTAAGAGAAGTAATTATGACGGTGACATGCTTTTTTCTCATTCAAACGATTTGACTCCTTGATAAACAATTTGGCTCTTGAAACGGAGGATAATTTTTATTTGGACCTGAGGTCTTATAGTTTTAGGATTTAGAATTTAGGATTCGACAAAAGGCAGGATTTTCCTGCCTTTTGTGCTGATTTGCAGAAATTTTCCAATAATCTTCCTTTCTCATCTTGGCACCGAAAGCAAATCATTCCAACTCTGGGATCTTGAAGCGCATCCCACTCAGTCCCAATGACCTCTCAAGCTTCAGGAACTAATTCGTCATCGCTGTAAAGAAAAACCACAAAAAGGAAATTCGACAAAAAGCCGGAACTTCCTGCCCGATCAACAAGGCAATCTGGGATTTTAAAAACACAGCACCGATCGGCAGGCAAGCGAAACGGGGGTTGGTGCGCTGAACTCCAAGGGGCGACGCGGAATGTTCTGACATGGTGCTCGGGAGGGGCCTTGCTGCTTAAAACGAGAGTAAAAAATAAATAATATAGAGTGGCCGAGGGCTCGTGCTGTGTAACCACCTTCCGGGGCTTCCTCGACCAAAAAAATTATCTCTCGCTAATCCCGCCTATTTAAATGACACCTGCACCGTTATTGACAACGGCCCGGGCTTCTTCGATGGTATTGGCGGCAAAAAGCTCCTCCAGGACATAGTCCAGCACTTCCAGACTGGTTATCTGCTGGACCTTTTGTTGCAGGTCAGACGATTTATCCCCAAACTTGCGGAACAGGTATTTGCATATAACTTCCCGCTTGGCTTCGATTTTGCCTTCCGCACGACCTTTTTCATGCCAACCAGTAGTAATCTGCATGATTACGTCAACCTCCTTGCTATCCAGTTTACCCAGTTCCCGGTTATATTGTTCTTCTTCCTTGCGGTTCAGTTTCAAGTAAGTCTCGAAAAAGCCGGCCAACAGTTCCATCCGGGCCGGGTCCAGCTTCATCCGGGCCAGCATGCGCATGAATTCCACTTTCACCTTTACTTTTTCTTCCGGCTGAAAGCCCAAAGTTTAAAGATCCTCGAGTCATCCAGGGGGCCCGTGAGGGAGTGGAGTCGGCTATTCCCAGCGCCCTTCCTTAAAAAGTAAAATCACTGCCCCGCCGAAAATCACGCAAATTTTTGCCTTCCCGGTTGTCTTCCCGGCCGGTACTGAAAATGGAATCCCCCTCAAGATCTTCAAAGGCAAAAACTGCGAATGCCCCGGGCAAAATGGCAAACAAGGGGACGTAGCAAACAAGGGGACGGTTCTCTTGTTTGCGAAAAGCAGGCAAAGACCAAACTTACCTCATGCCCCATCCCCCTGGAGCTGTGGGGGCCATTGGGGGAAATCGCGAGCGTAAAAGTTCAACTTTCCAGCAAGCCGCTGCTTTTCAGAACAGCATAAGCCTCCGCGACTTCTTCTTTCTTGAGATGGGGCCTGACCCCCTGACGACTTTCTCAAGGGAAGCAAATGACCTGTTTTCCTCAGGGAGCAGGAACGGTAAGCATAATGGGTGGTGGCTACGCACTCCAGGAACCGCACCGGTTTGTCTCCCAAGATCGAAAGCAGCTTTTCCACCTTTGCTTTAACGTCATTGCCAAAGTATGCAAGAAGCATTGGGGCTGCGACGCAGGACGACATCCTGGGGTATACATCAGAAGGGTTCGGAGAAATGTCTAAATAGAAGGGAACTACTGTTCTACGCCGCTGTGTTTCGATGAATCGAGCCCTTTGGTAGCCAGGATAGCACGGGCGGCATAAAAAGCAGCATAATACAAGCGGTTAACCGCACCGTTTAGATGCCCGGCATCCAACAACAGCCTGGTCTCGGACAGCGTCTCTTTTGCTCTGTTCACGCGAAACCGAGCCAATGCGAGAAAATCCTCATTCATAATACCAGACCTTCGTTTTGAGTATGACGGTAAAAAAGGCTGGCTCTCGATAAGGAACTCAAATACTCGTCAACTGACAGCACTACCGGCATCATGACAACATCGTATTTCAAACTTACCTCATAGGCGATGTCAATAATTTGATCTTCTACAACAGGATCTCGTTTTTCCACAAGCAGCAGGATGTCAATATCCGACTCGGGGTCGTCATCTCCCCTGGCCTTAGAGCCGAACAATCTGATCTGCCGCAAGTTGTCTTTCAGCTTCCTCCGGAGGAGGGTGCAGAACTCCACGACAGCCTTTTTATCGGTTTCCCGCAAAGGATTCAAGCCGGAAATCATAAGCCTCACTCCGATTTTTCTCTAGCATAAAGTATAAAACAGAAAATTAGGCGCAAAGTTTAACTTTCCAGCAGCCGACCGGTTTTTCTTCATGCCGCTCCGCCACAACGGCAAGGCTCGTGGAGATCCTCCAGTAATTGCCGGTAACGCTCAAGCAAAAGATACGGGCGGAGCACGTCCACCTCCCCCCGTTGGAGCTGCTCATGAACCAGTGCCTTATTTCTCTGGCCCTCTAATCCTGACACTATTTTCCTGTACTATCCATAAACATCCAATAAGCTGATAACGCTGAAGCAGATAAATAATTTTTCTGAAGAGATTAATAACACTTTCCTTGCTTTGAGAGGGCGTTCGAATCAAAATTATTCCTCGATAGTTTTCAGGCGGATATCTCCGGATATCTGAGAAATCCATATCGAGAGTTACCAGAACACAGTTTTCAGCCTTACAAAGCTCTAAAATTTTAATGTCGGAACACCCCTGAATTTGCTCCGACCAAACCGTTTCGGCCTCATAACCTGCTTCTTTGAGCAGACAGGCGATTTCAACAGGAAGGGCATCTACCCAGCTTTACAGAGCAATATGGCGTTCTTTAGCAGCATCGCTCCGTAGGCAATTGCTGCCTGAATATCTTCAGGTGTCAGGGAAGGATAACTTCTTAATATTTCTTCCTTGCTATTTCCTGCGGCCAGGTTGTCCAAGATAACGCTGACAGGAATCCTTGTTCCTTTAATGCAGGCCTTCCCGTGACAGACAGAAGGATCAACTGTAATACGCTCCAGTAAATCCATGCTACAAACCTCCACGAATTCTTATTCTCATCTATATTAATATCAGTTATATTATACCAGTTTCCTGATCTAATGCGAAGGCGCCCCCAAACATTGCGCCCTTTGCAGGGTTGCAACCAAGGGCAACCAAGGGGGCAAACAAGGGGACTGGCAAACAAGGGTACGGTTCTCTTGTTTGCTCTTGTTTGCGAAAAGCAGGCAAAGACCAAACCTGCCTCGCACTCCATCCCCCTTGGAGGTGCGGGGGCCGCCGGGGGAAATCCCGGGCGTAAAAGCTCAAAAGCATTGGGGCTGCAACGCAGGACGACATCCCCGGGTACAACCAGAAGCGTTCGGGGAAATGCCTAAACGGAAGGGAACTTTTGTTCTGATTTTATCATAATATTGCTGACCTGCCAGATTTCTGATAGACTAGTGTCATAGAAGGAGAGCTGGAGAATAGTGACCGAGCAGAGGATGGGAACACATGCTGTTTCCGGTATCTGGATTAGACTGTCAGAGGAACGGTGGCAGCATATAGTCGAGGAGCATCCGGAACTCGAAGAATTGCGCCGGGAGGTGCTTCTCACCGTCAGGAGACCCCTTAAAGTTTTGTCAGGGAGCCGCGGTGAGTTGTTGGCCATCCGGGAAATAACGGCCGGGAAGTTCCTGGTAGTGGTGTATAAGGAAACAGGCCCTGGTGACGGATTCATCATAACAGCATTCCTAACCCGGAAGGTTAGGCAACTGGAAAAGAGGGTGATTGTATGGCCGAAGCAATGAGCTATATTAAGCTTGCCGAAACGGTATCGCAAGCGGTCGTAAGATCCGGCCTTCCCCTCCTGCGGGCATCCTACGACCCGGTAGGAGACGTTCTGTATGTGCACTTCACCGAGCAGCCGGTTGCTGCTGACGACAGCGAATTCGTTGCGGACGACATCGTGGTGCGCTACCGGGGAAACGAAGTCGTTGGTGTGACCATTTTGAACGCGAGCAAGCGGTAACTGGGAAAGGCATCTGCAGGCGATATGTGCCTGCTGTTTTTTATTTTACTGGCAAACAAGGGCAAACAAGGGGACGGTTCTCTTGTTTGCGATTTGCGAAAAGGAAAAGCAGGCAAAGACCAAACTTACCTCATGCCCTATCCCCCTGGAACTGCGGGGGCCGCCGGGGGAAATCGCGAGCGTAAAAGTTCAACTTTCCAGCAAGCCGCTGCTTTTCAGAACAGCATAAGCCTCCGCGACTTCTTCTTTCTTGAGATGGGGCCTGACCCCCTGATTGATCGGCGATCCCTTCTCTTGGCGTACCCCGGTGATCAAATACTTCATGACCAAGTTCTCGCAGAGCACGGACTGTCTTTGCAGGGATATTTTCATCTACATAAATCCTCATGGCTTATTCATAGCCTCAAACGGGATAATTTGTTCTTCCGCAAGTAAAGCAGCATATTCAAGGCATGCCAAAATATCTTCCCTTTTAAGGGAAGGGTACTCCTCTAACAATTCCTCAATGGTATCTCCGTTTGCCAGCATACTAATAATCTGGTGCACAGGAATACGTGTTCCTTTGATGCAAGCCTGCCCGTGGCAGACAGCAGGGTCAATGGAAATACGCTCAATCATTTACAAGCACCTCCTGGGCATATTATATCTCAGAAAAAGCAGGTGTTCTACCATCGTAATGAAAACGTAAATAAGGCTTTGGCAATTTTTGCTATGTCGTCTAGCATATCTTCTTCCTTCAGTCTTCCTTGCATCAGTCTGTCACCATTCAATAATCGCAAGCTCAGAAAAGGGGTAGTGAGAAACATTCCTCGTCACCAGGGCCAGTTTCCGGGAGATTGCCAGGGCAGCATTGGTGACATCGGAAAGAGCCAGGGTATAGCCCCGCGCAAGCCACTCCCGGCGCAGCCTTCCGGCAAAGACAGCCTCCTCATAAGCAGGAGCAAGGTAAAAGTATTGCTCCTGGAGCATTTTCTGCACTTCTTCCTGTCTGTCTTCCGGGACCCCGGTCAAGAATTCCGCAACCGCCACACTGGAAATGTAGAGGTCGGCGTCATTGATGCTGAGCAAGAGCTTTTCCGCCCGCTGGCGCAAAACGTGGCGCCTGCTCCGGTTCAAATCGATCAAGAAATCGGTGTCGAGCAGAAAGCCGCGGGAAGCCACTCAATCAGCCCTCTCATCCCAAGCTCGCAGCCGGTTCACAAAGGCTAAGGCATCCAGGTCGTCAGGGATAAAACCCCCCGCCTCTTCGAGGTGTGCAAGGCGCGCCCGCCGCTTTAATTCCTTTTCAACGGCGGCTGCGATGAACCTGGAGCGGTTGCCCCTCCCCACAAGGGCGTCGATCCGGCAGACAACCTCGGAGGGCAGTCTCACCGCCGTAATTTGAGAGGCCTGCTTTTTTGGTTTTTTTAAGCTGGTATTGCTCTTGTTTGAACCTTCACCCATTCCCGGCACCTCCTTTGTACTACTGCAAGTATTACTACAAGTATAACATTTGCCGGCCCGGGATACAAGATGCCGATTCCTCCGGCTTGGGCAACAAGAGGCAGGCAAGGGATGCAAATATGGTATCTTTACACAAACACAGGGACGGTCCTCTTGTTTGCGAAAAGCAGGCAAAGACCAAACTTACCTCGCGCTCCATCCCCCTGAAGTTGTGGGGGGCGCTTGGGGAAATCCTGGTTACAAGGTGCTGATCCAGGATGTGGCGCGCAGGTGTGCTTGCTTGTGGTTTGACAACATCATAAACGATAATTTACAATGTATATAACAATTTCTAAATGGAGGAGGGATGCTGTGAGCGGTAGCCGGGAGCGGGCTCAACGCATGGTGAGGAAACAGACATACATCTTCCCGGAGCAGGATGAAGAGCTGAAGAAGCTGGCAAAGATCAAAATGGTAACGGAGGCTGAGATCATCCGGGAAGCTCTGGATAATTTCATAAGCCAGGAGAAAAAAAGGCTTCAGGAAAACCCCCTGCTGGAGATTGTCGGCATAAGCGACGAAACAGAGGGGCCGCAGGATGGGTCGGTTAACCATGACAGATATTTATATGGCAGGCCATAAGGTGTTTGTAGATACCGGTGCCTGGATTGCGTTAGCGCTCAGGCATGATGCCAACCATGAAACGGCCAAAACAGTTTTCAAAGCAATGGTTGCCGGCAGGGTTGTGCAGGTTACCAGCAACCTTGTTATATCTGAAACTTATACATTTATTCGTTATAATGTTAATTATCGCACGGCACTGCGGTTTTTGGAGAGCATAAAAGAAGCCGAAAACACGAGTTTTTTGCAGGTGGTTTATTCAACACCGGAGATTGAAAGAGAAGCGCTTCGTCTAATAAAAAAATACAGTGATCAAGCCATTTCGTATGTGGATGCCGTGAGCTTTGTGATTTTAGAGCAGCAAACTGATATTAAGGATGTATTCACATTTGACAGCCATTTTTTCTTAACTTCAAAGAACATCCTCCGTGTATATTGAAAGAGCAACAAAGGGCAACAAGGGAACGGTCCTGTTCTCCTGTTGCGTCAGACTGCACAGAAAAAACAAGGGGTCGGTTCTCTTGTTTGCTCTTGTTTGCTCTTGTTTGCAAAAAGCAGGCAAAAACCAAACTTACCTCGCACTCCATCCCCCCTGGAGCTGCGGGGGCCGCTGAGATAAAGGTAAATCAATTGAGGGGTTTAGCGTTGTTTGGGTTTTTCCGGGAGCCAGTGAACCGGCGCGACCCCCTCTGCCTTTTTAAACTCGGGGTCCCCCGTGACCACAGTTCCCCCGCTGCGCCGGGCCAGGGCGAGCGCGAAGCAATCGGCGTAGGAAACGGCGTGTTTTACCTTGATCTCCGCCGCCGCGAGGGCAAGGCCCCGGTCGGCGTCTACAACCGTAACCGGAAGGGCGTCCAGCGCAGCCAGAAGTTTGCGCCTGCCTTTCGCCCCGGCCTTCTGCTGGGTGATGTAGGCGACCTCCCCAAGGTTGACGGCAGACAGGATCAGGGATGCCTTTCCTGCAGCGGCTTCCCGGAGCAGTCCCTCCACCTGGGCTGCCCCTTCTTCATCCTGGAAGTACGCCAGCACCGCGTAGCTGTCCAGCACGTAGCTCTTCACGGGCAGCCTCCTCCTTCCTGGCCTCCAGCAGCTCTTCCACCAGGGGAAAGCCCTTGAGCATCCCCCTGAAAGCAGCAATCGGGTCCTCGGGGAGAGGTGTAATCACCAGGCCCTCCTCCCCTTCCACGAGGAGGACCTTGCTTCCCGGGCGGATCTTGAGCTTTGCGCGGAGTTCCTTCGGTATGACCACCCACCCTTTTTGTGATACGGTAGCAATATAAGGCATACCTTTGAGCCCCCCTGGATAACTTCTCACTCACCAGTATAACCCTGCCGGGGCACGGTCGTCAAGCGCAGCTAACTGCAAAGGCGATCACCGACATCCTTTCACGGGTACAATTAAGTGAGGAAAGTCCCGAGGAATGCTTTCCCGAAGCAGGGGCAGAAAACAGTTGGCGGCGCAGCAGGAGAGGCAGCAGCGGCGGCAGGTGCCGCCCTCAAGCTGCCGGCAGAGGGCACGGAAGGTTCTGGTGTGGGTCGAATCCAGAATTTTGAGGGAACTCCCATTCGGATTCTGTTGAGCTTTTTGAAGTCCCTCCTCCCTGGGACAGTGGTTCGTGAAGCTGAAGCAACAAGCGAGTGGTGTAACCTTTAAGCAGCGCCAGGACTCGTAGGAGGCTGGTGATGGTGGAAGTTCCAATTTTCTAAGACTCTTTGTCCGGGGATGCCATTCTCCTGTTTTCCGAAACTGCGATTTTTCCTGATCCAAAAAATTTACGTGGATTTAGTGATGTGGTATCTTTGAGAAAAGTGGATTTCTTCTTAAGAGGGAGAATCCCCAAGAACTTTACCCTGAAGGACCGCAGGCGCCGGAAACTGAGGACCAAAAGGGGAAGATGCTAAAGTGCTCAATAAACCTTATTACTAACACGGGCTGCTAGTTTTTATTGGTGCCATTCCATTTCTGCCATCATAAAAATTAATTAAAGGCCGTTTCATTTCAGGGTGCGAAATTGGGATATAACTTTCCTTACCATAAATTTTTTTCCCAAAAGCGCGCAAAATAGTAATAAAATCAACATGTTCAAAGGAGGAAATCGTGATGACCATCGGTGTCAAAATGAACCAGCTACTGGCACAACTGGAAACCGTCACCGCCGAACTGAAGTCCTTTGCTTTGGATACCCAGGACAAGAATGCCCAGAAGATGTTTTCCGATTACGCCTCCCAACTGGAGAGGATCAGGGACGGCATCAAGGGCCGGATCAACTACATCGAACAGCAGGAGCCTCAGTACAAGGTTTTTGACAAACAGAACCAGTAGTAAGATTGACTTCCTCCCCAGGGCAAAAGCCCGGGGATTCCCGAGGCGGCTCACGCCGCCAGGGGAGCGCCGCTTTTGGCGGCGGATTTGCGGCGGCTTTCCCACCGGTGACAGTTCCACCGGAGTACTCGCGGCCGCTGGGGCGTGGCCCCCACCCCGTGCCTCTTCGAGGGGCCCGAAAGCAGTATGTTGAGCGCCGCGTTGGCATCGGCGTGCCAGACGCGGTTGCACTTTTCGCAAACTATCTTGTGCCGGACGGGACGCCTGACGGGGGAGCCGCAGACGGCGCATTTCGACGAATTTCGCAGGAAGGCACAGGCTCTCCTTTGAAGAAAGCCTGCCTGCACCTGAACTGAAAAGGGCTGTTAATCCACAAGGGTCTGTTGCCAAACTCATGCCAAATCGGACCAGGATCAGGCAACATTGCGCGGGATAAAAGTATGCATGATCTGCAAAGCAAGTTGCCTCCCTAGAAGGGATAAAAAATGTGCCATAATTTTAGCACAATAGGAAGGCAACATCTCTCTTGAGAAGAAATTTATTTTGACAAGAACCTCTTGGTTCTGGAGGGTTTTATGGGGAAAGTCATACTAAACCACGATACCTCTAAATTTTCTGCTGCCGCTGCAGACGAAAAGCATCACAAATAACCCTTCTCTTTCAGGTATCTCCTGACGGCGTCCCCGACTTCTACCGCCTCTCCCCTTAATTCAAGATAATCATCCTCTGAAAACAAAAAAGCCGGGTTGTAATCCGCTTCCTCCCTGTATTTCATCAGCCTCGAAAAGACGCGAGAGCTCCTTGCATCAAGGATTCCCGGCTTGACAAAACGTATTCCTATCAACCTCGACATCCCTTCACGGGTTTTCGGCTCCAATTCTTCCGTTAAAAGCAGCGCCCTGAAGTGATAAAAAAGATAATAATACAAACGGGAAACGGCATCGTTGTAAAAGCCGCCCGCGCTCAAATAGTCCGCAGCATCGAGGAGATTATTTGCCCGGTTGATTTCCTCCCTGATATTTTCCCGCTTGTTCTCATCGGTCACAGAACTCACCCCGCCGGTCCTTAAAAATGGCTCTAAAAGAACCATAAAAGACTATAAAAGAGGCACCCCTTCTCTTTCGATATCCAGGGCTATTCTTCTCTCCCGCCGCTTCAAAAACTCGAACTGCTCCTCGGAAAGAACCAGTGTTGAAAGAGAAACATCGCGCTCAAGCTCGATATCGGCAGCCTTATCGAATACGGCGTTTTTTAAATCCCTCGTCAGCCCTCGTACGATCACCGCGATGTCAATATCAGAACCGGCGCCGTAATCCCCCCTCGCCTTGGAGCCGAAGAGATAAAGCCCTACCAGCCGGTCCCCCAGCATATCCTGAAGCGCCTCTTTTAACTCGGCAACCGCCTCTTTTTCACCGGCAGTCAGATATTCCACAACGATCCCGCCCATCACACAAACTCTTCCCCGGTATAGACTATAATATCGGCATCCACACGGGGCATGAGCTTCCGGTAGACCCAGCCGCTCCTTTCAACAAACGGCAGGTCGCTCTCCATCACAACCAGAAGATCGATGTCCGTGAAAAGGTCCAGGCGGCCGCGCGCCAGCGAGCCAAAAAGCACGATCTTTTTCGCCCCCAGCCTGCAGAGTTCCTCCGTCAGACGAGCGACCTCCGAGCGCAGCAGAGCTGCGTGCCTTCCCCTTTTCTTCCTCAAGCCTCGATGCGTCCACCAGAAACCACCTGCCCTGACAAAACATTCCTCAACTTCTCATCAATAGTTTATCACAAATTCCACCGCTCAAAACCACGACTCCCGTTCGAACCTCCTCACGGGGTTGACTGCCGGGGGATGATGGTGCTGATTCAGGACGCGCGGCCATTCAGCGGCTCTTCGAGACGGCGGGATCGCGGCGCCGGTGTCCACATGCGGCGGGAAGCACCTCAACGGGAGAGACGAACGGAGGAAACGCCGAGCAGCGGTTCCATCCGGGCAAGCCGAAATTTGGGGAGCCGAAGGATTTTAATTTTTCCAATCGTCGGGAGAACACCGCTCGCCGCCGGCCGACGGCAGGAGCACGATGCCGTCCCTGGTCATCGCCTGCACCGTCTTTTCCATCTCCGCGTACTCCGGCTCCGCATAGACATGAGGCTCCAGCCGGGGCAGGTCCAACACTTTCCTTGCAAGGGTGTAGGCTTCCTCCCGCTCCTCTCCCCGGTAGACGATCAGGAGGTCGATATCGCTTCCGGCCGTATAGTTTCCCCTGGCATACGAGCCAAAAAGGACCGCCCGCACCAGTGGGAGCTTTTCGTTGAGCTCCTTCAGCCGCTCAGAGAGAAGGCGAATCACCTCAGCCCTGGTCAGTTCGGGATAGAAGACTTTTACAGAACTTGATGATCTTCTCTGCATGGTTAATCAGCCTCCGTGCCTCTTCTCGAGTATAGCGCTCGCGGGGGGAGCCGGAAGGATGGGCGTTGGGGTAGCGGGCAGGGATGTAGGCCTTGTCGAGCTCGTAAGCCCCATTGAGCAAGTCCTCCGAAACCGGCTGCCTCTTTGCAAGCTCTTTAAGGAGGTCCGCCACGGAGTGCCCCCAGGCCTCGGCTCCCATCTTTTGAAAAACAGCCTTCACCGCCTTCTCGGCCGCCTGCTGGGAAGAGAAACAGGCCCACTCATAGAAACCATGCTCTAAATCACTTTGAGCGTGCCGGAGATCCCCTTCGGCCTGATCCATCCAGTCACGACTTCTCTCCACGGCTGACCTCCTCTTCCTTCCCGGTGCCTTATTTCTCTGGCCCTCTGAGGCCCTCTGATTCATTATAACGGCAGATTTTTACAAAAGCAAGGGTGACTTTCTTAAAGGAAGCAAACGACCTGTTTTTCACAACAGGTTTCGGCAGGCAGCGCAGGTCTTTTTCCGCAGCTGGCTTAAGGTAAACGCAGGCGCTGTTTAGCTTCCGTCATTTCTCATCATCAAAACATGTACCGGATCTTTTACCAGGTCATGCGCCAATCCCCCGCAGCACTGCTTTCAGCAAAAGCTCTACCATCTCCTGGGCTTCCCGCACCACGTCAGAATAAGCCCCGCGCTCCTTATAAAAAAGCAGCGCCTGGAAGCGCACTTCTGCCTTCTTCAGGTAAGCCGCAGCAAGTGCATCCTTTCTCACAGCTCAACCCCCCCGGAGAAGCCAAACTTTGTTATGTCCCATTCCCAAGTGTTTCCCTCCCGCTCCTTCTTCGCCCCCGCCTGCTCCAAAAACTTCCTTGTCGAGCTGATAATCCGCGCAAGCAGACCCCTAGGGTCGTAAAGAATCAAGTGGTGATCCACAAGGTCGAAGTAAATTGACTGAAGCTTCAGAGCCTCCTCCAGCGTCAGGATGTAAGGAGAAAGTTCGCAAAAGATGCCTTCCTGCTCGTACATCTCCTGGGCAAGGGCCTCGTGCTTCATTTCTACGTGCTCCACAAACTCCTCAAGGCGACAGCTAAGCCCAGGTGCCTTCTCGAGAATAATGAGGAGGTCGAGGTCGGAGTTCAGACGGTTCTCCTGGCGGGCGTAAGAGCCGAAAATTGCAAGGCCAAGCAAGTTCTCGCGGTAAAACTGCTTGATTTCGCGGAGCACGGCCGCAAGGTAACGCCTGTGGCGCTCTGAAAAAGTTTTTAAAACCCTGGAGGTCCTCCCCTTAGCGTTGGGATGCTTCACTAAAACCCCCCTTTGACCAGTTTTTCTCGAGAGCCAGAAAACGAGGCGGCGCTTTCCAGCAGCGCGAAACCCGGATCCCCGGCGGCCGCGGGGCTCCCCGCGGCTTTGGGCAGGGGCGAGGGCGACGCAGCCGGCAGAAGAAACGGCTGCCCTGCCTTAATCTCCGCTACCGCATGCCCCGGGACCGCCCCAGGGCCATTATAACCTTTCATGAATAATTTTACCACCACTCTTTTTGACCGCCCCCGGGCAACCCGGCTGGACGGCCGATGAGCGGATGAGCGGCTGAAGGCAAACAAGAGAACCGTCCCCTTGTTTGACCTGCAAGTGGTATTCCGGAAATTCCGGGCTCTCTTTCGCTCTTTGCGGCCTCCCGCTGACGCGGCCGGGAAGTGCGCCCCTGTGCGCCGTCCGCAGACAGCCCAAGTGAGAGGCCCGCTTCCCCGGTCCGTCCTTCCACCCTTCGCATCTCTCAAATTCCCCCCGCCGGAGGCTTCGCATTTGCGTGATGCGGATTTTGCCGCACCCGCGAACCCCCCTTTAAAATAGGGGCGAGCAATCGGGAAGGGAGGTGAAGAGAATGGCTGTGAACGCAATGCCCGTGCAGTCCACCCTCCAGCTGGTGGTGCAGACGGGGATCGACGCCAACGGAGACCCGGTGCTCCGCACCCGCTCCTACCGGAACGTGAAGACCGAGGCCCAGGACGCGGACGTTTACGAGGTCGGGCAGGTGCTGGCCGGACTCCAGATCCACCCGCTCAACGCCATCCAGCGGCTGAATGAAGTGGACCTCGTGGCCGTCTAAGCCGCCTCCCCGGCACTCCTGAGTGCCGGGTGCTGCAAATACTTTTCATGAGGGAGGTGAAACAGGGTGCTCACCAGGAGGCTTGAGCTGATCTTCCAGACCGCCGGAGGAGGGAGGCTCCGGATCGCCGTGCCCGATCCCCGCGAGAACCTCACCCCCGCCGAGGTAGAGGCGGCGATGAACACCATCATCGCCAGGAACGTCTTCACATCAAGGACGGGGAGCGCGACGGCGATTCTCGGGGCCCGGATCGTCAGCAGGGACACGACAGACCTGATTACTGCTTAATTCGGCTGAAGGCCTGGACAGCCCGCCTGCCGGGGCAAGGCTCAAGATCCTGAAAACGGCAGGCGGGCACCCCTTCAAGGGGGCCGGGAGAATACGGAAAAGCCTAGCACTCAGCACCCAAGGATTGAGTGCCGGACAGGAAGGGAGGGAGTAAAAATGGAGGAGATCCTGGTGCAATTCGGCAATTACGGCTTCCCGATGGTGATTGCGGTCTACCTGCTGGTGCGGCTGGAAAAAAAGCTGGAGGCCTTAACCGGCGCCATCGGCCGCCTCGAGCAGGTGCTTGCAGTCGCCCTGCACCTCCCGGGCGCCGAGGTGAGCGCACCGGGCGAAGAGGTCCTGACGGCCCGCCGGGCTTATCATACTCCATCCGGCCCGGCGCTGTGAGCACCGGAGAAAACAGGGAGAAACGAAGGTGAAAGGCATGAAAAACAGGCGCTGGACGCACATCATCATCCACCATACGGGGGCTGAGGAGAAGGACGCTCAAGCCGTGCGGGCCTACCATAAGAGCCTGGGCTGGCGGGACGTGGGCTACCATTACCTGATCGAGCGGGACGGCAGGGTGGTACCCGGGCGGGATCTTTCGCTTCCCGGCGCCCACTGCCGGGCGGGGAGAATGAACTTCAGGGGAATCGGGGTCGCCTGCATCGGGAACTTCGAAAACCACCCCCCGCTCCCGCCCCAGGTGGAAGCCCTCGCGGCTCTCCTCAGGAGGCTCCTGAAGGAACACGGGATCCCGCCCGGCAACGTACTGGGGCACAGGGAGGTCCCGGGGGCCGCAACCCTCTGCCCGGGCCGCTTTTTCAAGGAGGAGCAGATCCGCGCCCTGCTTGCATCGCGCCCAGAGGGCACCCGGCGCCAGATAAGCCCTGACCGGGGCAGCTTGACACAGAACAAATGTTCGGATAAAATAGCCCGGGAGGTGAGAAACCATGAACGCTGATCTCTTAAAAATCTGGCCGGAACTCCTGTGCCTTGTTCCGGTTTACGCCCGAGACGGGACGAACGGGACGGAAATCCGCCTGGAAAATCAGGAGCCCGTCTTCAGCCCCTTGAGGACGAAGACCCTGGTCCGCCGGCTTGCCCGCCATTTCACCCTCGATCTGCAGGCAGCCTACAGAAAGTACGCAGAGGTGAGCGGGCGGCGCTACGCCCTCCCCCTCCCCCTGCGCCCCGACTTCGTCCTGATCCCGGTGCGCGCCCGCCGCGCCCGGGTGAAGGACGACGGAACGCGGGCCTATGTGGTGAAGGGGAAAATCACCGAGATCATCCCGGGAGGCAAATCCGGCCTGACGCGGCTCATTTTTGTGGACGGGACGCACCTGGACGTGCCCCAGAGGCCGGCCAGCCTGCGGAACCTGCTCGCCCAGGCCAGGCTCATCGAGAGGGAGGCGGCCTCCCTCTTCACCGGCAGGCCCTCCCTCCACAGGCTCTTTACCGACAGGCCCGGGGAAAATCCCCTTCTCAGCAGGGCCTTCGAAAGGGTGGCAGAGCGGAGCCCGGCTCCCGCTCCGAAGCCTGGCGTTTTCATGATACCACGTGCTCCGGTGCCGCATCTTCCGGAGTCCGGCGCCAGGCGGGAAAGAGCCACCCCAGTAGGGCAAGCGCCTCTTCAGGGGACTTCAGACCGAAGCCAAGCCTGAGGTGGTCGATCAGGGCCGCGGCCACCCCGGAGTCGAAGCCGCACTGCCGGGCGATGAAAATCCTGCTGTTTCTGGTGGCCGTCCTCTCCTCTTGAGGGGTAAACAGCTCCTCTTTCAATTTCTCGCCGGGGCGGATTCCCGTAAACCTGATCTCGATGTCCCGGCCGGGAACCAGACCGGAGAGGCGGATGAGATCACGGGCGAGGTCCACGATCTTCACCGGCTCTCCCATGTCCAGCACGAAGATCTCCCCGCCCTCGGCGAGCGCCCCGGCCTGGATGATCAGCTGCACCGCCTCCGGAATCGTCATGAAGTAGCGCACCATCTCCGGATGGGTCACCGTTACGGGGCCGCCCCGCGCGATCTGGCGCTTGAAAATCGGGATCACGCTCCCCCGGCTCCCCAGGACGTTGCCGAACCGGACCGCCGCGAAGCGGGTTGGGAGGTTTTCCTTTCTGCCTTTTTCATTGAGGTACTGGATCAGCATCTCCGCGGCGCGTTTCGTGGCGCCCATGACACTAAGCGGCCGGACCGCCTTGTCTGTGGAAACGAGGATGAAGATCTTGCTCTGGAAGCGCAAGGCGGCCGCGGCGACGATATAGGTGCCCAGGATGTTGTTGGAAACAGCCTGCTCCGGGCAGCGCTCCATCATCGGGACGTGCTTGTGGGCAGCGGCGTGGAAAACCACCTGCGGCCTGTACCTCTCAAAAATCTGCTCCACCCTGGCCCCGTCCCGGACGTCTGCCAGTTCCGCGCAGATGTGTCCGGGATGGCGCTCCCGGAGTTCCTGCTCGATTTCGAAGAGGTTGTTTTCGCTGCAGTCCAGCAGCACGAGGGAAGCGGGCCGAAAGCGGGCGATCTGACGGCACAGCTCGGACCCGATCGAGCCGCCCGCCCCCGTCACCAGCACCACCTGCCCCGCAAGATAGGAGGCGATTTCCTCCAGATCGAGTTGCACCGGCTCCCGCCCCAGCAGGTCTTCCACCTGGACCTCCCGGATCTGGCTCACCGACACCCTGCCGTTGATCAGCTCGTAGATCCCCGGAACGGTTTTCAACCGGGCTCTTGTGGTTTTGCCGATCTCCACCAGTTCCCGCACGACCCGGCCGGGGACCGAGGGCATGGCGATGATGATCTCGTCCACCTGGAGTTCCTCGACAAGCCGGGGAATGTCGTAGCGGTCCCCCAGAATCGGAACGTCCAGCAGGTAAAGCCCTTTTTTGCGCGGGTCGTCGTCCACGAATCCGACAGGTTCATAGCCGAGTGCCGGGTGGTTGCGCAGCTCCCGCACGACCATTGCTCCGGCGTCCCCGGCTCCAGCAATCAGAACCCGCTGCCGGCGGGGTCCGGGGTTGCCTGGGCGGTCGTTTTCCTGAAACGGCCCCCGGGGGCAAAGCCTGAAAAACCTCTTCAACTGCTTTCCCCAACCATTATCCGGCAAAAAGGCCAGGCTCCCATTCAGCTCCACTTCCCGCAGCGAACGGGAGCTTAATCGGGAGGCGCCGACAAAGGCCATGTTGAGGAGCCAGGCGAGGGGGTAAATGCTCCGCGGGAGGGGAGATGCCGCCCCCGAGGGGTAAACGAGGATATAGGCAACCGCAACCACAAGGAGGCTCGCAATGGTCACAGCCTGTAAAATGGCATATATTTCGCGGACACCGGCGTAACGCCACATCTTCCGGTAAAGCCCGGAAAAATAAAAAACTGCGATGGTGAGGATAGTGGCCGCGGGAGCGAGGGTAAAATAAGCCGCCAGATACTCGGCGGGGACTGCGGCGTCGAAACGGAGGGCCAGCGCTCCCAGATAGGCGACGTTGACGAACAATGCATCAAGGACAAAAAACAGCAAAGTTGCTGCTCTCCGCGCCATTTCTCTCAGACACATCTCCCAGTTTAACTCTTCAGGTATAAGCCCCGACTTTGATAAAAGCTTCGACAAAAGAAAAGAAACTCCTGCAAGAATTTCCTCTAAATAACAGATGCCTTTAAGTTGTTCGCAGGGGGTTGCTGCGGAAGTATTCGAGGGCAAAGGCGGCGAAGACGCCAACCATCAAGCCGAGGAGGGCGGCTACGGCGATGTTCAGCATTTTGCGGGGGCGCACCGGGTCCGCCGGAATCCGGGGCGCTTCGATCACCTGCATTCCCTCGATGCCGCTGAGCTCCTGCCGGCGGGCGGCCTGCTGCTGGAGCAGGCTCTGGCGCTGCTCCTCAAAGCGCGACAGGGCGTCGAGGAGCCGGGCCTGCTGGAGGTCGGCGGCCATTCCCGTCCCGGCCGCCAGGCGCTTGAGGGCGGCCTGAGTCTCTTTAATGTTTTGTTCTGCTTCTGCCAGGTCCGCCTTGATGCGGTCCAGTTCTCCCACAATCAGGCCCCGGTGGCGGTCAATCTGCGCCCTGCTCCCGCGCTGGAAAATTTCGATCATTTTTTTCAAGACCGCCTGCCCCTCGGCGGGGTCCTCCGTTTCGACGGTGAGCCGGAGCAGGTTGGTCTCTTTTAAAGGTTCCACCTTAATCGACTCTTTGAAAGACCGGAACTGAGAGGGCGGGACGTCGAGCCTCAGGTCCTCCACCACTTCGTGAAGGAGGTCGTCGCTCAGGAGCACCTCCTTCGCAAAGGCAGGATCGGTGTAAAGGGGGTGAATGGGGTTCGCGCCTGCAGGGGAGAGGTAACCCAGCGAAATCGTTGCCCCGACTTCGTAAACCGGGGCCAGCACAAAAAAGGAAAGAACGGCGCTGGTAGCCACGGCTGCCAGCAAAATTCCCAGGATCAAACCGCGGCAGCGCCAGAGAACGAGGAGGTAGTCCCTCAGGTCGATCTCTTCTTCATAAGCAGGCACATGTCCCCAAGCCGGCGCATGGGCGCGCGAAGCTGCTCGATTTTCTGGAGTCTCCAACTGGCAACCACCTTTCCCGGAGAACGTTTAAACCATTTCAGCTTCTTATTTCAGCTTCTTAGACGAATTTTCCTTCTTAAAAAATTTATTGTCGAGAACCTTTCAATCGCCTGTTCACTTTGCCAGCTTCAACATGGCAACCCTGGCAACGAGGTAACGAGTATCGGTTTCGATGCTGTCCAGCCGTTGGTCAAGGCGCTTCTGCAATCTTTCGATCTGCTCGCCCCTCAAAGTGAAACCGTCGAACAGGGCACGCACCTTGTCGATGACTTCGTTTTCGAGGCGGGTTTCCAGGCGAAGCTGGCCTTTCTGCAAAGCGTCTAATTGGATGCTGTGCTGCTGTAAAATCACGCTGTGCTGCTGCAAAGTCTCGCTGTGCTGCTGCAGAATCCTGCCTTGCTGGTGCAACATCTCGCTGTGGTGCTGCAAAGTTTTGCTCTGCTGCTGCAAAAGCTCGCCGTGCTGCTGCAACATCTCGCCGTGCTGCTGAAGCGTTGCCTGAATTTGTTTCTGGGTTTCTAAGATTTGCTTTAAAAGCTCTTCCATGAAACCTTCCTTTCTCCTCCCAATTGTTTCAGAAATCCTGTTCGATCTCCCACGGTTTTGGGCTTTTTCGATAACTTTTCTTGCCTTAGCCCAACTGTTTCATAAATTCATTCTATCATCTGGTGGATGGTTAGCGTTTCAGGAAGGCCGTCCTGAAGCCGCCCGGAGGAGCGCCTCGATCTTCTCCTGCTCCCCTGCCAAGTCGGGCTTCAGCTTCAGGGCCTCTGTGACCAGCTCCTCCCCTTCCTCCGTGCGGCCCCGTTTCTTCAGGGCAAGGCCGCGCCAGAGGAGGGCCTCCGGCTTGAGGGCAGGGTCCTGGGCGGCGGCCGCCAGGCAGGTGTCGGCCTGCGGCCAGCGGGCGAGCAGGGCTGCAGCCTCTCCCGCATAGAGATGGATCTGCGGGGAAACCGCAAGGAGCGGCGCGCGCACCCAGTACTGCTTGTGTTTCTCCGGAACGGAGGCCATTGTCCTTTCGATGCGTTCCGGCACTGCGAGGGCCTGCTCCAGGCAGCGGCGCCCCCGCTCCTTCAACCTTGCCGGGTCCCCCTGCTGCTCCCTGACGGGCGGGGTCTTTGCCTGCCCGGCCTGCTCCAGCAGGAAGAGCCCTGCGCCGAGATACCCTGCTGCCAGGCTCTCGTACAGATCCTGCTTGAACGGCATCAGGGCAACGGCCTCCTCCAGCTGCGCGAGCCCCTCTTCCAACCGGCCTGTGCTGAAGAGGGCGCGCCCGTAGAGGACCCGGAGCTGCGGATCGCCCCGGTTTGCCCTGACCGCGTCAGCCAGCAGTTCCTGCGCCTTCCGGAGCAGCCCGGCATCCTGTTTTTGCTCCCCCTGGAAGAGGTAGATCTGGGCGAGGCCGGCGCGGTAGGAAGAGGTCCAGGGGTCATGCTCCAGGGCGCGCTCGTAAGCACTGACGGCCCCCTGCACGTCCTGCCGCTTCAGGGCCTGCGAGGCGGCAAGGGCGTACTTCTGGCCGAGCAGGAGGCTCATAGAGGTGAGAAAGAGCACGGCGGCAACGCTGCCGACAAGAACCCCCTGGAGCGCCGGGGAAAGCTGGAAGCGGGAAAAGCGGCCGGTCCTGCCGCGGCCAGAGGTCCCGGCAGTTCCGGTCCCCAGGGCCCCGACCCCGATCTCGCCTGCCGGATCGGCCAGGCGCCCCAGGCCCCGGCCCAGCCCGAAGAGCCCCCAGAGGAGCAGGGCCACCGCTCCCAGGGAAAGGTTGAAGTCGATCAGCGAGTGGAGGCCGAGGGCGAGGGCGCCGCTGAAGATCGCCCAGGCCGTCCCCCGCACGGCCTGCTGCGGCAGCGGTGGGGAGTCTGCCCCGCCGGGGCCTGCAGGAGCCTGCGGGCTGCCTCCGGTGCACCTTAAAGTGCGCCACGTAATCCCGAAGAAGAAGACCCAGATCGCCAGGAAGGTGAGGAGGCCCGGGAAGCCGGTTTCCACACCCACCTGGAGGAAGTGGTTGTGCACTTCGGTGGAGAAGTAAAGGTAGTCCTGGTACCTGTGGTAGAGGGCGTTCCATCCCCCGCCCCCGGCGCCGAGCAGGGAGTTCAGGGGGCTTGCCGTCATGATCTTGAAGGCATCCCGGCTCCAGAGGAGGCGCTCCTGGGCGTTCTTCTCCTGAAGCGAGATGCTCTTGACCCGCGCCGCCCAGGCCTCCGGCACGGCCCGCCCGGCGAAGGCCGCCACGGCCGCCCGCTCCTGCCAGAGGGCGCAAGCGCCGCCGGCGAGGATCAGGAGACCGAAAGCCGCGGCTGCAGGAAGCACCCAGGGGCGGAGCCGCCTCCGCCCCGCCGAAGCGTTCCCAGTACCTAAAGAACTCGAGCGCCGGGCAAGCCGGGCCTCTGCGGATGCCCAGACCCACTGAAAGACGGCGGCCAGCACCGCCCCGGCGAGCACCCAGAGCCAGCCCGCCAGCTCCGCCCTGCCCCCGGTGCAAGCCACCACCCTGCCAGCAACCGCGAAAACGGCCAGCACCTGAAGCCCGAAGTTCCCCAGGGCGCGCCAGCGCTCCTTTCCCGGCAGGCCGGCAAGGAGGATGAGGAGCCCGAGGGGGTAGATCAGGTAGGCGCCCCGCGACTGCGTCCCCAGGAAGGTGAGAAAGAGGAGGTAGTTTCCGACGGCCAGCAGGATGCGGGATGCCAGGCGGCCGGCCCCGGCCAGGAGGTAGAGGCCGAAGAGGTTGATGGCGGTCAGATAGGCGGCCAAAGTGTTCGGGTACTGGAGGCTGGAGAAGATCCGCCCCCCGACGAAGGCATCCTTGTAGTGGAAGGTGCCGAAGGCGGCGCCAAGCCCCAGCAGGGCGACCCCGGTGCCGCTCGCAAAGAAGACCTTCAGGTAGCTCTGGACCGCGTTCAGAGAGCGGACGCTGAAGGCCAGCAGCCAGTATACGGCCGCGTAGTTCGCCATTTTCAGGACCGCCCCGACGGCGTCGCGGGTGTTCCAGGCGTTGATGCTTGAGGCGACATAGAGCCCCAGCAGGAGGAAGACGGCGTAATCCAGCGGGTGCCGGAAGAAGACAAGCTCCCGCCTGGAGATCTTATAGAAAGCAAAAAAGGAAAAGATCACGGCCGTGAACATATGGGTGGGGAGAAGCTCCCGCGCGAAGAAAAGGCCGCGGAAGTAGGGAGGGTAGAAAAGAAGCGCGGCCAGCATGAGGGCCACGATCCCTTCAGGGGCCGCCGCCCGGCGCAGCAGCGCCCCCAGTTCTCCGGCCGCAGCCCGGACGCCCGGGCGGCGCGCCCCAAGGGCCTCCCAGCGCGCCCTCAGCGCGGCGGCAGTCCTGCTCCCAGGTCTGCCTCCAGGGCGCGGCAGCCCCTTTCCCCTGCCGGGGGCCGCACCCTTCCCCTTCCACTTCACCTGCGAGAGGCGCTGCGTCTCGGGCGCGGGCCGGCGCCCGGCGGACGGAGCCTCCTTGCCGGGAGAAGCCGCGCCGCGCCGGAGAAGGCCGAGGCGAAGGCGAATCGCGAGCTCCCGCCAGCTCCGGCCGACCCCCTCCCGGATTTTTTCAAGCCTCTCAACCGCCCCGGCAGGAAGGCGGAAGCGAAACCGCCTCTTGCCTCGCCCCTTCACATCAAGGGGGACCACCTTCCCCCGCCTGCCCTTTTCGCCCAGGGGAACAACCTTCCCCTTTTGGGCGGCCTGCACCCGATGCTGCTGCGCGGCCTTTTGCGCCCCGGCCGGCGCCTGGGGCTTCAGCCTGCCGCCCGACGCCGCTTTCCTGGTCTGCTTCGTGCGCTTGTGCCTTCTTTTCGCCATAGGCTCCCCCCGCCTGTTCCGAAGTAGCGCCGCAAAAACAGGCGCTTTTCTTTTTTTCCGAATTTTTCCGAACTTCTCTTCGCCGGCATTTTTTTAATTAACAATACTTTTACTACTTCGACGCGCCGGGGCCTAAATCCTGCCAGCCGCCACGGGCGCCACCACTTCCCAGACTCTCCTGCATCGCCCGCAGGGCGATTTCGAAAAACTCCTCCAGCGGGAGGCCGAACTCCTCACAGCCCCTGATCTGCTCCCGGCTGGCGCCCCGCGCAAACGCCTTGTCCTTGAACTTCTTCTTGATGGAGCGCACCTGGACCTCGCCAAGGGTCCGCCCGGGCATCACGTAAGCGACGGCGGTGATCAGGCCGGAAAGAGGATCCGTTGCATAGAGAGCTTTGTCCAGCAAAGAGGTGCGGGGAATGCCGTTCAGGCCGTGGGCTTTCACGGCATGCACGATTTCTTCGTCCAGCCCCATCTCCGCCAGCCACTCACCCCCCACCAGGCCGTGCCGGTCGGGGTCATCCTTCGTCACCTCGTAGTCGATATCGTGCAGCAGGCCGGTGAGGTACCACTTTTCCTCATTCTCCCCGAACCGCCGGGCAAGCCCCTCCATGATCGCCGCGGTCGCCAGCATGTGGCGGATGAGATCGGGGTCCTGCACCTTTTCCCGGACCAGTTCAAAGGCTTCCTCCCTTGTCACGAAGACTCCCTCCTCAGATAAAGTTCGTCCCGCCTCCGGGTGCGTTTCTCGCCCTGCAGGGCGCGGCCTCTTTCGAAGGGCGGGGACCATCCACAAACTTCATATACATCATATACAGTAAAGCACCTCCTGGCAAGAAGCCGGCGGCCCCCAATACATCCCCGGTCTTCTCCGGAAGATTAAAAGGCGGCCGCAGGGGCCGCCCTTCGGGTGGGGAGGTTTTTGTGCACCGGCAGCTAATCGCCGCTTCCTTCCACCTCAACCTCTGTAATTACACCGCCTTCAACTTCGAGCTCAATGCTCTGGCCGGGTTTTAGATCGGTCACCAAACCGGCCTTCCCGTCAACCTCGATGCGGGCATCGGCAGCAAGCTGGTAGGTGACAACCTTTCCATCAGGCTTCTCCACCGTGAGAGAAGTCTTTCCTTCCGCGATAACCACTGCCTTAAGGGTGCCTTTGACTTCCTGCTGCTCCCTCTCCTGCTCCCTATCCCGCTCCCGATCCTGCTCCCGGGTGGGACGCGAGAGCACCCTGATGAAAACGGCAGCCCCGTCTTTCACAAAGACCCGCACCTCGTCCCCTACCCTGAGGTCTGCCGGGGTGAGGCGCCGGCCCTGCCAGAAAATGTCCGTGTCTTCGTAAACCTTGAGGGTGACGCTGGCGCCGTCTCTCCTTTTGACGGTAATTTCGCCGGCAGCCACGGCCGCAATGGCTCCCTCAACGTAATACCGCTCCAGCACGTCCCGCAAATCTTCCCGGAGATCTTTCAGCAGATCCTGGAGCTTCACGATCAGAGCCGCCATTTCCGCCCGCGTCACGGGCTTCTGAGGCTGGAAGAGGCCGCCGGGCATCCCCACCATCAGCTGCTTCTTAAAGACGAGGTTGATGTAGCCCGCGATCCCCGGCGGGATTGCTGCAGCATCCCGGAACTCGACCTCCAGGCGGTTGGAGGCCTCCACCTGGTTCTCGAGGTTGAGGGCGCGGACCAGGTACCGGGCGATCTCCCAGCGCTTCGCAGGCTGGTTTGGGCGAAAGGCCCCCAGTTCGGCCTCGGTAATCAGGCCCTTTTCTACTGCAATCGCGAGGGCATCCAGCGCCCAGGGCGCGATCTTGTGCCGGAACTGGAGCCGGTTCCGAAGTTCGGCGCGCGCCCGGGTTTCCTGCCGGACCTGAGAGTCCTGGGCGAGGGTGTTGGCCAGCATCACCAGCGCCTCCAGGTGGGTCACAGGCTTGTTGGGCTGGAAGGTGAGGTCGGAATAGCCGCGGATCAGGCCCTGCGCACTGGCCTCCAGAACCGCTTCTTCGCTCCAGTGGCCCCGGATGTCCTTGAGCTTCAGGAGCCCTTTGCCGGGGCCCTTCGCCAGCTCCAGCCCGCTGCCGGCCTGACCCTGCACCGCTTCACCGCCCGTTAAATCCAGCAGCTTCCAGGCAGGAAGGGCAAGGGCCGCCGTCCCCCCGATGCAAACGGCAACCACCAGCGCAACCACGCAAAACAAACGCTTCTTCCACAACCGCAACACTACCACTCCCCTCTTCTGGAAAATTTTCTTGTTTTGTTATTCGCAGGGGAGCAATTTTTTGAGGGGGTATCCCAAAAATCTGGAGGGAACCCGAAGCAGAAAATGGGCCCGCAAGGAAAAGGCAACCCCGGGGGCCCTCCAACCCCTCCGAGGAGCAAAAAAGCAGAATGCGACTGCCACCAAGGTTCTGCTTGACGGGCAGAAGCAAGAAAAGATATACTGAGACCGAAAGGGTGCCAGAAAAAGGGAGCAAAAGCGGGTTTGAAACT
The DNA here is from genome assembly GCA_013177945.1 of Bacillota bacterium. NCBI lineage: Bacteria > Bacillati > Bacillota > Bacillota bacterium. Next base: position 24,838 of record JABLXW010000015.1, on the reverse strand, counting down.
GGTGGGCGGGATGATTTCAGATTCCGAAATGGAAAAGTATATCGAAGGATGGCGCAGGCGGGCCGACCAGGCCAGGAGGCGCATGGAGGAGCAGGCGCGGGAGGCCTTTGCTGCCGCAAAACGACTGGCCGGCATGCTGGCCGCCGAACCGGGGGTGAGGCGGGTCTGGCTCTACGGGTCCCTGGCCGGCTACTTCAAGGGGTACCGGCGCTTCGAAGAGGATTCCGACATCGACCTGGCGGTGGAGGGCCTCCCGCCAAAAGATTATTTCCCGGTCCTCGCCCGCCTGAACAGGGAACTGGAGCGAAACGTCGACCTCATCGATCTGGATGCCTGCCCTGCGGCACTGAAGGAGGCCGTCCAGGAAAGGGGGATTCTCCTCTATGAGAGACCGGAACTGGCTGCTGACCCTTGCCAGCGAACTGCAGGCCCTGGTTAACGAGATCGAGACAATTGCCCGGCAAGGCAGAGAATGGCTGGCGACCAGGAGCAGCAACCCCGACATCTACGACCTCCGGGCAGCAGGAAGCATCCTGCATGATTTCTACACAGCCCTCGAAGACGGGTTTGAGTTGATCGCACAGGTGATCAACGGAGGCTGCCCCCGGGGCGAAGACTGGCACAAGCGCCTTTTGCAGAGCATGGCCCTCGACGTGCCGGGAGTACGCCCTCCCCTGCTCACAAGGGAACTGGCCCAGGAACTGGACGAATACCTGCGTTTTCGCCACGTTTTCCGGAATGTCTACGGCCACCACCTGGAATGGGAAAGAATCGCGCCCCTCATGCAAAACCTGGCCCAGGTGTCAATTCGAACGTGCCGGGCGGTTGAGCGCTTCGGTAAGTTCCTGACCAGGCTGGCCGGAGAGCTGGAATGAGGGGCGATGCTCGGGGCGTCGGTGTACGACTGGCGCTGCGAACTCCGCCCGCGTCACGGTGATGTCCGGGGCAAAGCGGCCGGCGCCGATCCCCCTGGCGATGTGCCTGGCCTTGCGCCCTGCCCTTTTTCAGAAGCGGAGGAGGGCTGCGATGCCGCCCATTTCCCGGAGGCGGGGCTGGTTGTGGCGGATCACCTCGATGAGCGCCCCCTGGTTCACGGCGCGCTGGACGAGAAAGTCGACGAAATTGGAAACGGCTTCGAGGGGGCCGCCGCAGTAGTAGCAGTTCTCCCGCGCCTGGGTGAACAGCCCCCCGCAGTTGGGGCACCGGAAGCCGCCTCTTTCGAAGTCCGCCGCCACCGCGAGCTTGTAGACCTCCCCCTGCACCACGCTGTCCAGGACGTCGTCGAGCCCGACGGAGACGCGGTCCCCCCGGTGCACCCGGTCTGCGATCTCCTCGAGAAATTCGTCCTCACGCTCCCTTTCCACCCGGCCGAGCAGGTCGAGGGCCTGATCCAGGATGTCCTTCTCCCCGCCCGCAACCCAGGCGCTCAGGTAGGCGGTTACCTTCTCCCGCACCCAGGGAGGAAGGATTTCTTTGAAGCGGGAAACTGCCTCCACCGGGCCTCCCACCGCAATCCGGCTTATATACTCCTTCTTGAGAAGCTCTTCCAGGATCACCGCCACGTCCTCCAGGTGGAAGGCCACCATCTTCTCGATCTGGCGGCTGAACTTGGCCTGCTCCCAGGCGCGCCAGCCCCCCTTCTTGTGCTTCCCCGGGATTTCGGGGCGGCTCTCCTCCACGTAGACCAGCACCTCGCCTAGCTGGACGAGGAAGAGGCGCGCTTTTCGCCGGTCCACCAGAACCGCAATGAAGGGCTGGTAGTCGTCGAAGAGCTGGGCGAGAGGCTTGAGGTAAAGGCGCCGGTCCACGACAAGGCAGGGGCGGACCGGAACGGCGAGGTGGTATTCCCGCCAGAATTTCTCCTCCCCATCGCTGAACACGATCAGCCCTTTGCGGAACCTGTTCTGGTTCAGGGCGAGGTACTGAAGCAGCCTGTCTCCTGCGGCGGCAAGGCTTCTGAGGGCAGCTTTCGGAAGCTCCCCGGCCTCCTGCAGCCTGCCGAGTTCCTGGCGCAGGAGGTTTTTGGCAACCTTGATGTACTCCTGGCGGGGATTGGCAGCGGGATCGACTGTGAGGTAAAGGCTTAAGTAAAATTCTTCCCCTTCGGGAATGGCAGCCAGCTTCTCCAGCTCCTCCCTGGTCAGCATAAACCTCCCCCTCCCTTTGTGATTTCCCCCTCCGGTGATCTCTCTCCCTTTCTCCGCCGCCTCGGAACCGTTGCCGGAGGCCTCCGGCAGGTGCGAACTTTAAGATCGGCTGAATCAGGGGGTGCCTCCATTATACGTGAAAAGGCCTTCCCGGGCAAGCCCGGTCCACCCGCGGGCGGGAGGACCAGGGCAGGAAGCGCCGGGGGGCCAAAAATACAGAGGCGGCCCGCCCTTCACGGCGCAGCCGCCTAAATGCCCCTGTGCGTCGTCTATCTCCGCTAAGCTCCTGCTTCCTCCGGCAATACCAGCGGAACACTCTTCGCATAAAGCACATCTGGATCCTTTTTTACTTTAGCAGGTTGTAGAAAAAGCTCAGCAAGCCGATCATTATTACAACCTGCCCCGTCCAGAAAACAAACATCCACCTGATCAAATCAGTCTTTGTCTCAGCAAGCCTGCGCTCAAACCGTTCCACCATCAACTCAATAGTATTTTCTTTGGTCCCCTTAGCCGCCTGGTTGAGAAGATTGACCAGTTCCCTGGCTCCATCATCCCCCAGCCTGGCGCGCAGGACCTCGGGAATCACCAGGATTTCGGCCATGCTCGCCACCGCCTTTCACCTTCATCACTTTCATCTTCATCATAACTTTAAAAACTGCGCCGGTCAAGCGACCGGGCAAGGCGAGGGCGAGCCTTTCCGGCAAAATTTTGCGGGCACTCGATCTGCACCTGCTTTTCGCGCCTGCTTTTCGGCGCTCCCGGCAGGAACCCTACCCGGGGGCATAAACCAGCCATCCCGCCACCCAGCCGGTGCGGCCATCGGGGAGGCGGACCTGGTACCAGTCCCCTGACTGGGCGAGCACGGTCATCGGCTCACAGTCAGGGCTGCCCCGCTCCACCTTCCCCAGAAGCTCGTGGCCGGTGCCGGGGCCTTTTCTCAAGTTCACGTAGCTGTTTTCCGGCTTTACATAGAGGAGCTTCTGCCCCGCGGGAGCCTGCCCGCCCGCGCTCACACCCCCGGAAGAGCTGCCGGATGAGGCCCCCGTTTCACCCGCCTGCCCGCCGCCCGGCGCAAGCGGCTTGAGCCCCGCCTGGCGCTGGAGTTGGGCAAGGGCCTGCTCCAGCTCCAGGGCGCGCCCGTTCAGGGCTGCAACCTTCTTTTCCAGCTCAGAGATGTAGACCGCCACCTGTTCGTCCACGTAGCTGCGGGCTACCAGCGGGTCCGCGGGGGAGCCGGGTTCGCCGCCGCTGGCAAAAACATCGGCGCCTAAAAAGGCTCCCAGCAGGAAACCGACGGCGATTCCCAAGAAGACGAGCCCGGCGGCTGCAGCAGTTCTCCTTGCGGCAGTTCCCCTTTTGATCACAGCCTCACCCCCCTTCCCCTGCTTCTCCGGCCTCCGCCCCGCGGGGCAGGCGCCGGTCTTTCGGCTTCAGGCGCGGCCTGGGAAACGGTGAAGAGCCCGACCCGGTCGGCAGCCAGCAAAACCGAAGTGATTAAAATGAGAAGCACCACAACCCCCTGCTCCGTCGTCAGGCGGGTGAGAAGGACGGCGCTCCCCCCCAGCAGGAGGTTGACGCCGTAGATCACGAGCGCAGTCTGCCGCTGGCTTAAGCCCAGATCCAGCAGGCGGTGGTGGAGGTGGTCGCGGTCAGGGGCAAAGATGTGCTGCCCCCTTAAGATCCGGCGGACGATGGCAAAGAGCATGTCGAAGATCGGAATCCCCAGGATCAGGATCGGCAAAATCAGGGAAAAGGCGGTTGCCGATTTGGTGAGGCCGAGCACCGCAAGGGCCGCCAGCATGAAGCCGAGAAACATGGAGCCTCCGTCCCCCATGAAAATGCGGGCGGGGTGGAAGTTGTGGGGGAGAAAGCCCAGGGCGGCAGCAGCAAGATAAAGGGCGCACCAGGCCACGATCGGAGCTCCCTGCCCGAAGGCCACAACCGCAACGGTCACGGCGGAGATCGCGGCCACCCCGGCCGCCAGCCCGTCAAGCCCGTCCACGAGATTGAGGGCATTCGTGATTCCAACCACCCAGGCGATGGTTACCGGGATGCTGAAAATCCCCAGGTAAATCATCCCGCCCAGGGGGTTGGTGACGAAGTCCACGGTGATCCCAAAGGCGACCAGGATGCCCGCAGCAGCAACCTGCCCGGCCAGCTTCGCCCAGGGGGAAAGCCCCCGCCGGTCGTCAACGAGGCCGACCAGCAGGACCAGCAGTCCTCCCGCCAGCAGCCCCCAGATCTCCCGGGTGAGCGGGACCGCGAGCAGCACTGCGGCCGTAAAGCCCAGCCAGATCCCCAGGCCCCCCCAGGAGGGGACCGGCACGGTATGGAGCTTGCGCACCCCGGGCCTGTCGACGGCGCCTGCCAGCAGCGCAAGCTTTTTAACGAAAGGGGTCAAACCCAGGGGGATGCCGAACGCCAGAGCCAGCAGCCCGAGGGTTTTGAAATCGAGCTCCATCTTCCTCCATCTCCTTAAAAAACCATCTTTTTCTGCTTAAAAAACCTTGAAAAAGCCAATTTTCGGGTGCTCCGCCGGGGGGGCGGCGCCACTTTCCGCCTCATTGCTCCGGGAATTTCCCGGCACCTTCCATCCCAACACAGCAAAGGGAGCGGGAGATTGAGCTTCTCATAAAGAATATGCCCAGCCGGAAACCGGAATGCCGGCCTGCCTGTCACACTTCTCAGCCGGAGAGGGCGAAGAGGAGTTCCCCCTCCGCGGCCAGCTCCCCGCCGACATAGGCACGGGCGCTGCCCTTGCCCATTTTCCCCTTGAGCTTCAGGATTTCCACCTCGATCCGGAGCTGGTCGCCGGGGAGCACCTGGCGCCGGAAGCGGACCCCGTCGATCCCCGCAAAAAAAGCCAGCCTCCCGGCGTATTCGGGGAGCTTCAGGAGGGCTACCGCCCCCACCTGGGCCATCGCCTCAACGATGAGAACCCCCGGCATGACGGGGTAGCCGGGAAAGTGCCCCTGAAAAAAGGGTTCGTTAACGGTCACGTTTTTGATCCCCACGGCCCGCCTCCCCTCTTCCAGCTCGACAATCCGGTCCACCAGCAGGAAGGGATAGCGGTGGGGAAGGATTTCCTGGATCTCACGGGCTTCCAGAACCGCCCGCTGCCCGCCCATGTGCTGCTCGTCCATGAGAAAACCTCCTGTTGTTCACCCTGCCCATTTCCGGATCGAATTCGCCAAAAAGAGAAGAGTTCCTCCTCTCTTCTGGATAAATTTTTGGCAAATCCGGCTTCCGGCGAAGAGCGGCAGGAATCGGGGCGCAACTGTCGAAGTTGGCTAAGGTAGTCGAGTTTAAGGGGGTAGACGGAAAGTGCGCCTTTTAGACGAAAGGGGAAAACTGTTCGGCCTGGTGAACCCCTTCGACCTGGCGGTCCTGCTGCTGGTGCTCGCGGTGGCCGCCGGGGTGTACCTCAAGCTCCGCCCGGGCGGCAAGCCCCGCGAGGTGGCCGAGGTGGAGGTGACCGTGATCGCGCCCTTCGTCCGGCCGGATGCGGCAGAGGCGGTGAAGGTGGGGGACCGGCTCGTGGCAAGCGGCAGCTTCACAGATGCCCGGATCGTTGACGTCCGGATCGAACCGGGGCTGATCGCAACCACCCGCGCCGACGGCACCCGGCTCCTCACAAGAGATCCCTACAACAAGGACGTTTACGCGACCATCCGGGGAAAGGCGGCAGTGGGGGAGCCTGACCTCCGCCTCGGGGGGCAGGAGGTCCGCATCGGAAAGGAGTTTTTTCTGAAGACTCAGACGGTGGAGCTCAAAGCAGAGGTGACGGGGATCAAAATCCTGAAGTAGAATCAGGAGCGAGTGGAAGTGCTTGCCCGGCAACCGACGGGAGTGCGGGAGGAAATATTCAGGGCGACCCTCGCGCATTCCGCTAGGGGCAAGGTGCAAGGAGGGAGCGGTAGAGGCGGGCGGTCTCTGCAACGGTTTGGGCGAGGGAGAACTTCTCCTCAACCAGCCGCCGGCCCGCTTCCCCCAGGCGCCTTGCCCCGGCGGCATCCTCCAGGATGCGGCACATGGCGCGGGCAAGCGCCGCGGAGTCGGCGGGGGGAACCAGCAGCCCCGTTTCCCCGTCGGCGATGACCTCCGGCAGCGCCCCCACCCGCGTGGCGATCACCGGCTTCCCGAGCGCAAGGGCCTCGAGGGCGGTCAGGCCGAACCCCTCGGAGAGGGAGCTGACGACCAGGCAGTCGAGGGCGGCGTAAACGGGGCCGATCTCCTGCTGAAAGCCGGTGCGAATGCACCTCCCCTCCAGGCCGCAGGCCCTGATCAGGGCGTCAACCTCGCGCCAGAAGAAGCCGCTCCCGACGACCACAAAGCGGGCCTCGGGGAACCGGGCGGCAACTTCCCTTGCCGCCTCCAGGAAGTAGCGGTGTCCCTTCACGGGATGCAGCCGGGCCACGATCCCGAAGAGCGGGGCTGCGGGGTCGATCCCCCAGCGGAGGCGAAAGGAGGCATCCCCGGCCCAGCGCTGCCAGGCCCCGGGCTCGATCCCGTTGTAGATGACCGCAACCTTTGCGGGAGGGACTCCTGCGGCCAGCAGGTAATCTTTAATAAACCGGGAGACCGCGATGAAGCGGTCGGTGAGAAAAGAGGTGCCCCGCTCCGTGATGCTGTTGGCAAGGCGGCTGAAGAACGCGGGATAGTCGTGGGCGAGAACGCTGTGCACCGTCGTCACCACCACCGGAACGCCCGCCCGGCGCGCCGCAAGGCGCCCCACCAGGTTTGCCCGCACCCCGTGGGTGTGGAGGATCTGGGGCCGCAGCTCCCGGAGCAGCCCTGTCAGGCGCAGGAGGGCGCGGAAGTCCAGGCGGTGGCGCATCGGGACCACGTGCGCCGGAATCCCTGCCTCCTGGAGCACCTGGTAAAAAGGGGCCGGAAAGAGGCAGATGACGCGGGCTTCAAAGCCGGCCTGGGGGAGGCGCGCCGCAAGGCGCAGGACGTGCTGCTCCGCGCCTCCGATTTCTCCGCCCCCGATGATGTGAACCACCCGGAGCCCTGTTGTCTTCTCCACCTGCTGCCACCTCCACTGGCCCGCCCTGCCTGCCGCCCGCCGCTTCCCGGGAGCCGGCCGCCGGAAGGCCTTCTAAAACTGCTTTAAGGGGGTTCAAGGACACCGTGAACATATCCCGCTTCCAGAAAATCGCCCGGTGCTGGGAAGAAAGCTGCTTTGCCGCCTGCGCCTCCGCCTGCGCCCGGAGCCTGGGCGCGGCCTGGCGCAGCAGCCGCCTCTCCCTTTTCCTGCTGGGCCCCGAACTGGCCGCCCAGTCCCGCTTTTTTCAAGAAACCATCACCTACCGGATCCTGGCGGGGACGGGGCGCGCCCTTGCCCTGCTCCTCCGGCGGGGAGGAGCGCTGCCGGCCCGGTTTGGGGCGGGGAGCATCACGCGGCGCGCCCTGGGCGCCCTTACCGGACAGGCTCACCTCGTGCTGATCCTCGCCGGGGCCTACCCCCTGATCGACTACATCTTGAGAAACACTCCCGGCCTTGCCGGTCTGGCCGGGCTCTGGGATGAACTCCTCTTTGCCCTGACCGCAGCCCTGATCCTGGCGCGCCTCACTCTTTTCAGGGAGACGCCGCCCCTCTTCACCCCCCTCGATCTCCCCCTGCTCCTCTTTCTGGGGACGGGAGTGCTGCTCTATCTCCTCAGGGCGCCGGAGCCGGAAATCGCGCTGGACGGGTTCCGCGCCACCTTCCAGTACTGCCTCTGGTATTTCCTGGCAACCCGCCTCCCCCTCAACCGGAGGCAGAAGGAGGCTCTCCTGTGGAGCTTCGTGCTGGTCGCCGGCATCATCGCCCTGCACGGGATCTACCAGTACATCGCGGGGGTTCCCATCCCCGCCAGCTGGGTCGACCAGGCCGAGGCGGGAGTGCGGACACGCGTCTACTCCTGGATCGGGAGCCCCAACGTCCTGGGAAGCTACCTGGTGCTTTTAATCCCGGTTGCTGCAGCCCTCTGGCAGACTGCCCGAAAGCGGCGGGCGCGGCTCCTCCTGGGCGGGCTCCTGCTCGCCATGCTCGCCTGCCTCGTCTTCACCTTCTCGCGGGGGGCCTGGCTCGCCTTTCTGGCCGCAGCCCTCCTCTACGGGACGCTCCAGGACCGGCGCCTCCTGGCCCTGATCCTGGCAGGCGCCATCCTGCTCCCTGCCGTCTCTCCGGGAGTCGCGAACCGCCTCCAGTACACCTTCAGCAGCAAGTACGTGGAGAGCTCTCAGCGGGGCGGGCGGATGGCCCGCTGGGAGCAGGCCCTCGACCGCTTCCTCGCCCACCCGGCAACCGGCGTCGGCCTGGGCCGCTTTGGGGGCGCAACTGCAGCCCGCTTCCAGATCCCCGGCACCTTCTACGTCGATAACTACTACCTGAAGCTGGCGGTGGAAACGGGCGTTCTCGGGCTTGGGGCCTTCCTCTGGCTCCTCCTGAACGCCGTCCGGTACCTGAGCGGGAGCATCCGGGAGTCTGCCCTGGATCCGGTCCGGCGGGCCTATGCCTGCGGGATCACCGCCGGGCTGCTGGGGGTTCTCGCCCACAACTGTGTCGAGAACATCTTCGAGGTGCCCATGATGCAGACCCTTTTCTGGATCCTGCTGGGGCTCGCCCGGCACCTGCCGGAGTCAGGCCCCGCGCCGGGTGGCGCGGCCCACCTCCCAACGCCTGTGGGGGAAACGGGAGTAAAAAACACTTAGCGCCAGGCTGGCGCTCTCCCAGGCCTGCTGCCTCAGGTTCACGAGAACCTGGTCGAGGCGGGTCGTGATTTCCTGGCACCGCTCCCAGGCGTCGTTCACGGCCAGGTAGATCTTTTCGGCATCCAGGTCCGCCACCCTCCCTGCGAGGGGCTGCCCCGTCAGTTCGAGAAACCTCTCGACCTTGGGGTCGTAGGAGATCCCGACGCACGGCGTCCGCATCACCGACGCCATGATCAGGGCGTGGAGGCGCATGGCAAGCACCAGATCCAGCCGGCTGAGCAGGCTGAAGAGGGTCTCCACGGAGAGCTTCGACCGCACCAGCAGGGCGGGCTCCTGCATCAGCCAGCAAACCTCCTGGCACACCTGGAGGTCGACGGGGAAGTGAAAGGGAATCAGGACAACCTCCCATCCCTCCCGGACGAGGCGGTCGGCGGCAGCGGCCACTTCCCGCTTGTACCGGCAGCAGTCCTGCCAGTCGCGGAGGGCAATGCCCAGGCGGCGCCTCCTCCCTTTCTCTTCCGGCGGCGCAGGATTCTGCCCTTTTTCCTGCCCCTTCCCTTCGCTCCCGGCGCGCAGGTCGGCGAGCAGGGCTTCCCCCGGCTCCGGGTCCACCTGGCCGGGACTCAAGGCAAGCGCGGGGTCGGCCGTCACCACGATGGGGGGGCGGGTGACCCCCATTGATAAAAAGTCCTCCCGCGACGCCTGGTCGCGGACGGTGATGAGCTCCACCCGGTTGGAGACCACCCGGGTGAGCCAGCGGCCGAAGCGCGTCCTGATGGGGCCCACCCCCTGGGCGTAGTAGATCACGGGCTTCCCCAGGAGCCTGGCCAGCAGGACGATCCCCAAATAGTAGCAGATGCTCCGCACCCCCGTGACATCCTGGAGCAGACCGCCGCCGCCGCTGAGCAGAAGATCGGAACGAAAAAGCGCCCAGCAGATGCTCAAGGGGTTCCACCGGTTCACCGCCTTCACCCCGTAAAGCCGGCGGGTTTCGCGGGGGCGGTGGGAAAAAACGGTAATCTCTATGCCGGGCGCAAGGGTGCGCAGGGTGGAAACCAGTGCGAGCAGAATCGCCTCGTCGCCGGTGTTGTTGAAGCCGTAATAACCAGATACCGCAACCCGCAGCATTCCTCCACCCCCGCCTCTCTCTCAGAAAGCCCCCAACAGGGGAAATACCCTTTCGGCAGCCTCCCCGGGCGGGCGCCCCGGAGCACCCGGGCCCCCGGAGGGGCCGCCGGTAGAAGTCTTCGACACCGGAGGGCCAACTCCTCCCCTTCTCTCTGGTAAAATTTTCTTAAGCAAACAGAGGGCGCAGGGCGCGCCCTTTTCAGAAGCACTGCGGGGGTCCGGCCCCGCCTAAGAGCAGGACAGGGCTTGAGACGAGAGAATCTCTTCCACAAGCTCCTGGTCCAGGTCCATGATGTGCGGGATTCCCGTAACTTCGCTGGCCTCACGCGTCAGGGCGGCGATGTCGCTCCTGTCGATGTACTTCAGGGCAAACTTCCGCGCTCCGCACATCAGCTGGCGGAGCCCCTGGCTGAGGCGCTCGAAGTAGGTGTAGACCCCGATTGCCCCGGGCGGCAGCTTCGCGAAGTCCTGGCCGAAGCGCGCTTTAAGCTCGCCGCTCGTCACGAAGATCTGCTCCAGGGTGTCGCCGTACCTGGCATGCTCCCTGCTCAGGTTCCCCTCCGCCAGGTCGTGCCCGATCTTGCGCCCCACCATGGCCGCCGTGAGAGGAGCGCGGGCCATTCCGATCGCCCTGACGTAGGGAGCGCCGAGGGCGAATCCCTTAAACAGGTGATCCTCAAGGGTGAACCCGCCGGCAATGGCAACGCTCGGGATGAAGGCGCCGCGCGCCGCGAGGCGGTCGAGGCAGCGCACAAGGAGGGCCTCAATGTAGACGGTGGGAATCCCCCACTCGTTCATCATCCGCCAGGGGCTCATCCCGGTGCCTCCCCCTGCCCCGTCAACGGTGAGGAGGTCGAGGCGCGCCTCGGAGGCGAGCCTGACGGCGCGGGCAAGGTCGGCAGGGCGGTAGGCGCCTGTCTTCAGAAAGATGAACTTCGCGCCGAGCTTCCGCAGGTATTCCACCTGCTTCAGGAAGGCCTCCTCCTCCACCATTCCGACCCGGGAGTGGCGCTCAAACTCCTTGAAAACTCCCCGCTCGAAGTCCTTCTGCACCGCGGGGTCCTCCGGGTCGGGAAGGACGATGTAGCCGCGCCGCTTCAGCTGGAGGGCGCGCTCCAGAGAGGAGAGCTTGACCTCCCCGCCGATGTCCTTCGCGCCCTGGCCCCACTTGAGTTCGACCGCCTCAACGCCGAGCTTCTCAACGGCGTACTCAAGAACCCCGAGCCGGGTGTCTTCGACGTTGGCCTGGACCGCGATTGCGCCCCAGCCGTCGTACCAGTCGCGGAAGGCCTTGAGGCGCGCCTCCAGGTGGGGAGAGCGGGTCACCCTCCCGTTCTTCGTCTCCAGGTCAGGGTCCATACCGCAGACGTTTTCCCCGACGACGATCACGGCCCCGGAGATCGCCGCGCCTGCGGCCAGGCCCTCCCAGTGGATGCGGGCGATGTCGGTGGACCCCATCCCTGCAATGACCAGCGGCACCCGGAGCCTGATCTTCTCTGCGGCCCCGATCTCGGTGGTGATATCCACCGCCGGGAAGATGGCGCGGTCGCTGTCCGCCTCGACGCCAACGGCGCCGGCGGCGGTGCCCATGATGTTGAAATGGGAGAAGTCAACGGGGTAATCCTTTTCCGAAGCGGAAGTGGTTTTTCCAAAGGGCTGGGGGTAAAGCACCTCTTTCCCCCGGTAGGCGGACTTCCCCACCTCGCAGAGCCCCACGCACCCGTCCAGGCAGGTGGCGCAGAGCCCGCTGAAGGGGCAGACGCTTTCCCTGGTCCGGCTCCTCGTCAGGGTAGCAGCGCTGGCGTTGGGTTTGCTGAAAGACATCCTCAATCTCATCCTCCTTAATTCGATCTTTCTCCCTGCGCGCCCCTCTTTTTATCTCTTTTTTCCGGCGCAGGCAGGATATGCCCTGAGGAATACCTGTTTTAACAATCGTGTTTTAAAATTCGTCGAACAACGCGAAATTCCTGGCATCCAGTGCGATGTATACATGTATACATGATGGACGATCCAGTATTCACCACCTCCGGGAATTAAGGGAAGGCACCGGGAAGAGCTGACCCAAAAAAAGGCAGCCGGAAACTGCAGCGGGAAAATTGACAAGAGCCTCGTGTGGTGAGAGAGGGTTTACCGGAAAAAATCACGGGAAGAAAGCTTCAGTCCTGCGGAGGGGCCTGAAGCGCGAGGCCGCGGAAGAGGAGATCGAGGCCCTGCTCAAGCTGCGCCTGGAGATCGCAGGGAAAGCCGGGGGCATCTGCTGCAGCTGCCGGTCCGCCTGCAGGTGCGCCGGGAGAGCCGAGGAAAAGCGGGAGGCAGAGGGCGCCCAGCGCCCCCAGGAAAATTTGCGCGGCAAGCCGGGGATCAACGGGGCGGAACTCCCCGCGGGCGATCCCCCGCGCGATGATCCTGATCAGCACCGCCAGCTTCCTGTCCTGCGCCTCCTTCAGCCATTCTCCGGCCCAGGACGCGGGGCCTCCCTGCCCTTCAAAGAGGAGGCGGGCCAGGGCGCCGTGCTCCGCCGCGAAGCGGAAGTGGGCGCGGGCGATCTCGGTGAGAACTTCCCGGGCGGGGCCGGAAGCCTCCAGCCGCTTCCTGACGGCAGCCAGGTAGGACTCCATCCCGGCCCGGAGCAACTCCCGGAAAAGCTCCTTCTTGCTGGAGAAGTACTCGTAGACCGTCCCCTTGCCGACGCCGGCGCGGGCCGCGATCTCTTCAACGGTCGCGGGGTGGAACCCCTTGGCGGCAAAAACCGCCGCTGCCGCCCTGAGAATTGCCGTGCGCTTGTCTCTTTCCTTCACCTCTCAACCCCTCCAGGAAATTCCTCAAGCCCGGCGGCCTGGCGGGCGCTGCCGAACCGGCCCTGGAGCCGGCCCCCCAGGTCCTCCAGCAGGGTGTACACTACAGGAACGACCACCAGCGTCAGAAAGGTCGCCACGGTCAGGCCGCCGATGACCGCAACGGCGAGGGGAGCATCCGCCTCGGCCCCCTCCCCGATGCCGAGGGCGAGGGGAACCATCCCGAGGATGGTGGTCAGGGCGGTCATGAGCACAGGGCGGAGGCGCACCGGCCCCGCCTGCAAAATCGCCTCCCGGAGCTCCATCCCCCGCCGCCTCAAAGTATTAATATAGTCAACGAGGACGATGGCGTTGTTGACGACGATCCCCGCCAGCATGATCACTCCGATAAAGGTGGCGATGTTGAAGGTCTTCCCGGTCAAGACAAGGCCCAGCACCACTCCGATGAAGGCCAGCGGCATGGTGAACATGATCACGAAGGGATGGAAGAGAGACTCGAACTGGGAGGCCATCACCATGTAGACCAGAAGCACCCCGAGCAGCAGGGCAAACGTCAGGCTCCCAAAAGACTCCTTCATTTCTTTGTGCTCCCCGCCGTAAATGATCTCGTACCCCGGGGGGAGCCTGAGTGCGGCAAGCCGCGCCTGGACGTCCTTCATAACATCCCCCAGCGGGCGCCCCTTCAGGTCACCGGTGACGTAGCAGACGCGGGTCTGGTTCTCCCGGGTGATGATGGAGGGCCCCTCCACCTCCCGGAGTTCGGCAATTTCCCTCAGGGGAACGGCAATTCCCGCAGGGGAGGCAATGCGCAGGTCACCCAGATCCTGCACTCGCTGCCGCGCTCCCGGCGCGAGGCGCACCCTCAGGTCCAGCTCCTCCCCGCCGCTCCGGTAGCGGGTGACCACCTGCCCGAAGACCGCCGTCCTCAGCGTCTGGGCAACCTGGGCAGTGCCCAGGCCATAAGCAGCGGCGCGGTCGCGGTCCAGCCTTACCTCGACCTCAGGCTTTCCCTCCTCGAGGGAGGTCCTGACGTCCCTGGTGCCGGGGACGCGGCGCACCTCTTGAGCCACAAGTTCGGCCGCATTCTTGAGAACCCCCAGGTCCTCCCCCCGGACGGTTAGAGCGATGGGAGCCTCGGTGGGCATCCCGGCCATTTTAGGGTCAACCGCCGCCACGTCGATCCTGGCGCCGGGAATCCCTGCCACCCGGTGCCTGATTTCGTCCACAACGTCCTCGGTGCTCCGCTGCCGCTCCCGGCGCGGGGCAAGCTGCACCCTGAGCCTGGCCCTGTCGGCCTCTGCGGTGCCGAAGCCCCCCATCTCCTCGGCGGAACCCACGCTGACGAAGGTGGTCCTGACCTCCGGCAGGGAGGCGCAGATCTCTTCTACCCGGCCGGCCACCCTGCCCGTTTCCGCGAGGGCAGTCCCGCGGGGCATTTCAATCTTGATAGAAATCTCCCCGGCATCCATCTTGGGAAGAAACTCCACACCGATCACGGGGACGAGGGCGAGGGAAGCAAGAAAAACCGCAAGCGTTCCGAGGACCACGGCTTTCCGGTGCTCCAGCGCCCAGGCCAGCACCACCCGGTAGAAATCCCGGACCGCTTCCAGCCAGCGCCCGACGGCGCTGCTCGCCCGCCCCGCCCAGGTGCGGGGCTGCGCCGCGGCAGGAACTGCCGGGAGCAGCCGGTAGGCAAGCACCGGCACGAGGGTCAGCGCCACCAGGAGGGAGGCGAGGAGGGAAAAGGCAACGGTAAGGGAAAGATCCCGGAAAATCTGCGAAGCCAGGCCCTGGACGAAGACAACCGGGAGGAAGACGATCACCGTGGTGAGGGTCGAGGCGGTAATCGCCATCGCCACCTCCTGCGCCCCGGCCGTCGCCGCCTCCCACAGGGAGTACCCCTCCTGCCGGTAGCGGTAGATGTTTTCGAGCACGACGATGGAGTTGTCCACCACCATCCCCACGCCCAGGGCGAGGCCTCCCAGGGAGAGCATGTTCAGGGTGAGGCCCGCGAAGTAGACGAGGATGAAGGTGGCGATGATCGAGATCGGAATGGAGAGAGCGATCACGAGGGTCGTCCGGACGTGGCGGAGGAAGAGGAAGAGGATCAGAACCGCCAGCACCGCCCCGATCATGGCATTGTTCACAACGCTGTCGATGGCGTCACGGATGAACCTGGACTGGTCGAAAACCGTGTTCACTTCCACGTTGCCCGGAAGCTCCTTTTTCAAGGCCTCCAGCTCCCGCTTCACCCGCTCCGCCACCTGAACCGTATTCGCCCCGGACTGCTTCAGGACGTGGACCCCGACGCTGGGGCGCCCGTTCATGTAGGTCTCCTGGGCTGCATCAGTGTAGCCCTGCGCGATTTCGGCGACGTCTTTCAGGTAGACGACGCTCCCCTGGGGGGTAATCAGGGGAACGCCTGCCAGCTGCGCGAGGTCCCGGAACTCGCCGGTGGTCCGGATGACGAACTCCTTCTTCCCCTCCGCCAGGCTCCCCGCAGAAAGCTCCACGTTTTCGGCGCGCAGGGCCTGGGCCACCTGTTCGAGGGAGAGGCCGAAGGAGTCCAGCTTCACCGGGTCGACCAGCACGTGGACCTCGCGGGCGCGCCCCCCGGTGACGATCACCCAGGCGGCGCCGGGCAGGCGCTCCAGCCTGGGCTTCACCACGTCTTCGGCAAGGCGCGTCAGTTCTGCAAGATCTCTCCCGCCGCTCATCCCGACCTGGAGAACAGGCATCATCGCCGGGTCCATCTTAAAGACCATCGGGTTCTTCACATCTTCGGGGAGCATCCCCTTGATCATGTCGATCTTTTCCCGCATCTGGAGGGTGGCGAAGTCCATGTCCGTGCCCCAGGCAAACCAGAGGATGATCATGGAGGAGCCCGCCCGGCTTTCGGACTTGATGGTATCCACGTTGTTGACGGTCGCCAGAATCTCTTCGAGGGGCTCGGTGACGGCCTTCTCTACTTCCTGGGGGCCGGCGCCGGGGTACTCCACCATCACCGCGGCGACGGGGAGCTTCAGGTTGGGGAAAAGGTCGATGGCAAGGCGGCTCAAAGACACGCATCCGAGCACGACCAGCCCCAAAACCACCATAAAAACCGTAACGGAACGGCGCACGGCAAGCTCCGGGAGGTTCATGAAAGGGCCCCCTTCACGGCTACCCTTGCCCCATCAACCAGAAACTCCTGGCCGGAGACGACCACCTGCTCCCCTTCCCTCAACCCCTTCTTGATTTCCGTGAATTTCCCGTCGGAGAGGCCCGCCTCCACCCGGCGCTCCCGGGCGCGGCCGCCCTCCACCACATAGACAACGGCTCTCCCTTCCTTTTCCAGAACCGCCCCCACCGGCACCACGAGAACCTGCCGGCGCACCTCGGCAGTAAGGCTGACCTCGGCGAACATCCCGGGCTTGAGCCTGTGGCCGGGGTTGGAGAGGGTGATTTTGACGGGGAACATTTTGCTGCGGGGATCTGCCGCAGGGGCAAGGGAGGCAATCCGCCCGGTGAGGGGCTTTTCACTCACGGCCGCTACGGTCACCGGAACCTCCTGGCCGGGCCGGAGCCTGTTGACCTCGGCCTCGGTCACGCTCACCTCCACCTGGACCTGGTCGATGTCAATCAGGGTCAAGAGGGGCTGCGTGGGCGCGGCCATCTCCCCGACCTGGGCGGAACGCGCCGCAACGATGCCGCCGGCCGGAGCGGTAATCACCGTGTTGGCAAGCTGGACCCGGGCGGCCTCGAGGGCGGCGCG
Organism: Bacillota bacterium; assembly: GCA_013177945.1. NCBI lineage: Bacteria > Bacillati > Bacillota > Bacillota bacterium. The sequence continues at coordinate 8,315 of JABLXW010000015.1, read as the reverse complement.
CGCCTGCGCGACCTGGGCCTCGCTCACTCCGGCAGCGGCCTGGTCGTAGCGGAGCTGCGCCTGCTCCAGCTGCTGGAGGGGAACCGCCCCGGCCTCGTACAGCTGCTTCATCCGCTCCAGGTTCCGGCGGGCGTCTTCGAGGTTGGCGGCAGCAGCCCGCGCCCCGGCCTCCGCAACCGCGAGGGCGGCCTCCGCCTGGCGCACCTGGGCGGCGATCTCCGCGTCGTCCAGGCGCACCAGAACCTGGCCCGCCCGGACGCGGTCCCCCACATCCACCTCGATTGACTTAATCCGGCCCGCGATCTTCGGGAGAACCTTGATTTCCACCCTGGGGGCAACCCTGCCGGTGAGCCTGACGGCGCGGCTCACATCCCTCCGTGCCACGGCGGCAACCTCTACAGGAACCGCCCCTGGCCCCTGCTCGGCAACCGGGGCCTCCCCCCTCAGAAAGCGGACGGCAAGGGGAACGCCGATTAAGACGGCGAGAACCGCCCCCGCGAGGAGCCAGCCTTTCACCCGGCCTTTAACCGGACGCGGCGCTCCGGCCCCCGCGCCGGCACCCGCCCGATCACCACCCCCCGCACCGGGATCTCCGGCTTCCCCTGCACCTGCCTGCAACGCTCTTGAAGCATCCAAACCCCCGGCCTCCGGCCTTTTCTGCTCCCTTTGACCCATTCCCGATTCTCCCATCTGCAGCTCCACCGTCCCTGACCCCCACACCTTCGATATTCTGAGCTACAGGCCGGGGCCGGCTCCGGGTTCCCGCCTCCGCCTGCAGCTCCCGGAGGCGCGCTCCGGGCCGACCGACCGGTCAGTCTTCCTTTCCCAATTTTAACCTCCTCGCTTCGGCCTGTCAAACATTTTCGCTCTGCCTTGTCACCCCGTCCCGCTCCGGTTCCACTTCCTGGATTTTTCATGCAAAGGCAAAAATCGGGCTGCATCTCTCCGCAGCCCGACATCTACCCCCTTGCCCCCTCATGAGTCAGCGAAGACAACACTTCTGCCAGCAGAGACATCAGGGTAGCTACCCCCCCCCCCGTTCTGGCAATATCTTCCATTTCATCAGCTGGAATCTGGAGGAAGGCCCCCACCACGCGCGGGTCAAACTGCCGGCCTGCCAGCCGCCGCAGCTCCCTTCGCGCCTGCCGGGAAGCAAGCGCCTGCCGGTAGGGCCTGGCGGAAGTCATGGCATCATAAGTATCGGCCACGCGGATGATGCGCGCCAGAAGCGGAATCTCCTCTCCCGCCAGACCTGCAGGATAACCGCCGCCGTCGTAGTCCTCGTGGTGGTGCCGCACGGCTGCAATGACCGCCGCCGGAAACCTGGCCGGCTCCAGAATCCTGACCCCCACCTCGGGGTGGCTCTGCATCTCCTTTCTTTCTTCTGCCGTGAGGGGCGCCGGCTTGAGAAGAACGTCTTCCCGCACGCCGATCTTGCCCAGATCGTGCAAAAGCCCGGCCAGGTAGACCTGTTCCTGCTCTTCGGCGCCAAGCCCCAGCACGCGGGCGCAGGCCCGCGCCCACTTCGCCACCCGCACGGAATGACCCCGTGTGTAAACATCCTTGGCCTCCAATGCCGCCGCCAGCGCCTTCACGGCGCTTAAATAATACTCCCGCAGCGACGAGTAGAGACGGGCGTTCTCCAGCGCCAGCCCCAGACTGGTGCCCAGCGTTGTTAAAAAAACGGTCTCGTCTTCGGTGAAGCGCGCGCCTCCCGGCCTGCCCGCTACGGTCAGCACGCCCGTCACCCTGCCTCCAACCGTGAGAGGGATGGCTACCGCCGGCCGCCTTTCTGCAGGCGTGCTTCCTTCGGGACGGCTGTCAAAGTGGGCGGCGCGGGCCTCGCGCTCAACAGCAGCGACTATTTCGCCTGCAGGCACAACCCGGAACTCGCTGCAGGACTCCAGGGTAGCCGCGGTTTCTGCTGCCGCAACCCCCGGCATCGCCTCGTTCAGCATCACCACCGACCCGCTGGTCGCTCCGGTCAACCCCAGCACCGCTGCCAGGGCCCGCTGCGCCACTTCGGCCACCTGGAGACTGCCAGAAACCGTCCGGCTAAATTCAAAGAGGGCGGCAAGCTCGTCCACCTTCCTCTGGAGCTCCTGCCTGACGTGCAGCAGCCGGGCCACGGTGTCCGCTGCCGCCTGGACCAGCGCCACGGCGGCCCGGAGCCGCTCTTCCGTCCAGACGGGCACCGCCCCGGCTGCCTCCCGAAGTTTCTTCAGGCCAAGGCCCGTTTCCCGGGCCAGCCGCGCCGCCGCCTCCTCTCTCAGCGGCCGCAAGGCTACGCCCCCGCCCAGCGCCACGGCCGCGATTTCGCCGCCCACCCGCAGGGGAACCGCGAGCTGCACCAGCCCGGCGTGGCAGGTTTGAAGAGCCTCCTTCCCCGCAGCCACCGCCGCCCGGGCGGAGCTCACCCATGAAGCCTCGCATCTGGCCCGCCCTTCCGGGCTGGTGTTGAGCAGGGCGCAGAAAGAGCAGAGGCCGGACAGTCTGGTCAGCGGACGCCCGTCCGGATAGGTGATCAGAGCCGCCAGCCCCAGGGCCCGGCTCATCCTTTCCTGAAGTTCCTGGAAATCGGTCTGCTTCAGCTTATGATAGTAAAGCGCTGATTTTCCTTCCTTCATAGGAATCATGCGCACCTTTTGCCGGCCGCTCTTTCTCGCCCGACGCGGCCCGGCAACGGCAGCAGTGCTAGAATACGACGAAGCCCGTCAGAATTCCTCCCCGGCAGTGCTGGGTGCTCAGCCTGGGCCGCAAGCGGAGTCACCTGCGGAGGTAGAGGAGGCTCCCGTCCGGGTAAACCTTGACCAGGGTGAAGCCGGCGTAAGCAGGGGGGCGGGTGAGGTAAAACTTGATCCACAACGGGTCGGCCTCGGGGAGGTTCCAGGTGATCCAGTTGGACAGGTAGAGGGCGCCAACGGGAGCGAGCCTGGCGACCTCGGGGAGGAGCGCCGGGGTGTAAGGGATTTTGCAGGCGAAGCGGTCCCCGTACCAGGCGAAGAGGTGCCCCTCGTTGGAAAGGACCACCCGGTCCGGGGGGACGAGCGCCGCCGCATCCCGGAGCGCCTCCGCCCGCAGCACCCGGGGGTGGGGGCCGCCCAGGTCGAAGTGAAAGTCAGGGCAGCCGGCGCGCGCCCCGAAGAAAGCAAACGCCCCCAGGGCAAGAATCCCCAGGACAAGGCGTGCCGGAGGCCGCGCCTCCGGCGCCCCGGGCGGGCGGGAGGCACGGCCCCATTCCGGACAGGCGGCAAGACAACCGGCGGCACAGGCAGCCGCCCGGCAAACGAGCCACCAGAGGCCCCCCGCCGCGTAGATCATGTAAAAGGGGGCGAAGATGATGAAGAGGCGGGGGATGTAGTGAATGAGAAGCAGGGCCGCCAGCTGGATCAGGAAGCAGGAGACAAGGAGCGGGCGCACCCCGCGCTGGGCGGGGAACTCCCCGTCAAGTGGGAGCGCCAGCGCCAGGAGAAAAGCCAGGAAAACGGGGAGAGCAACCCCGGTAAAGCCGGGGCTGAAAAGATCGCGTTGGAAGGCCTGCCACCCCGCGGCGACTTTGGCGCCGACCTCCTCCGGGTGCGCCTGCAGGAAGGCCGCCACGTCAACGCGCTCGGGGCGCATGTAGAGGCTGTAGCCCGGGTAGGTCCTGGTGAACATGGCAGGCTCGTATTTCTGGAGCGAGAAGAAGGGGTTTCCCGTAAGCAGCAGGTTGCGCCCCAGCCAGGGGCCGGCAGCAAGGAGAAAGCCGAAGAGGAAGAGAGCCGTGATGCGGAGCGCCTGATTAAATTCCCTGCCCGCGGACCGGCCCCCGTCTGCGCGGCTCCGCCGGGCGCGCCAGATGAGAAAGAGCAGCCCCGGCAGGAGAAAAAGGACGGCGTTGTAGCGGGCAAGATAGAAAAGGCCGGTCATTCCCCCCGCCGCCAGGAATCCCCGCCAGGAGCGTTCCGGCGCCCCCGTAAGCACGGCGACCCAGGCCAGCATCATGAGGAGGGCGAGGGGTTCGGTCAGCCCCGAGGTGCTGAAGAGCAGGAGCTGCCCGCTGAAAACGTAGAGGGCGGCAGCGGCGAGGGCAACGGGCAGGTTGAACCAGCGCCGCCCCAGGAGGAAAACGAGGCCGGCACCGGCCGCGAAGCAAAACCCTCCGGCAAGGGCAGACGCCTCGTCGATGAAGCCGAACAGGCGCTGGAACCCCGCGAGGAGCAGCGGCCACAGAGGAGCGCGCCAGAGATCGGGCTGGGGGACGCCGTGGTGGACCAGGCCGAGCGGGGTCAGGTACTGGGAGACCAGCCCCTTCCCCCGGGCAAAGTTCCGCGCAAGGCTGGCGTAGTCGAGGGCGTCGTTGTAAATGAGGCCCCGAAAGGCGGCCTCATAGTACCCGTGCCAGAACCAGAGGGCGGCTGCAGCGACGGCAAGGGCACCCGCGCCGGGCAGCAGCGCCCGCAGCACCACCCGGCCGTTCATCTTCCCCTATCTCCTCCCTCCCGGCGTCTTCTCGCGCTTCTATCTCTACTTCTCTATGCCGTTCTCCACACGGCCTCCTCCCGCCGCCTGCCCCGGCCGGGCTCCCGGCACCAATTCAGCGCCGGGCCGGGAGGCTATCTCAGCAGGAGCCAGATCCCCAGCACGATGAGCAGGGCGCCTCCGAGGTGGGCAAGGGTGAGCGCTTCCCTGAGGTAAAAGGCGCTCAAGAGGTAAACGAGAAGGAACCCGCCCCCCGCCATCACCGGGTAGGCCGTGCTCAAATTGAGGCGGGAGAGGACAACGCTGTACCCCACCAGCGCCAGCGCAAAGAGGACGACCCCGCCCCAGAAGAAGGGGTTGAGGGCGAGGCTCTTCAAAGTCGCCGCGATCCGGGCCGGGTCGAGGTGAAGCTCTCTTCCCCGCACCGCCAGCTTAATCAGGAAATTCGCGAAGGCGTTCAGGCCCATGCTCCCCGCCAGCAGCAGATAGGCAGGAAAGAGGGCCTGCGCCGCTCCCGTTGCTTCCGGCAAGAGCGCATCCCCTTTCAATTCTTTCCCTTCATTCCTTGAAAAAGCCTTTATTCTTCGCTCTGTTTTCTTTTTCCCATCTTGCTGCCTGAGCTTTTCCTCGCCCCTTCGCCTGAGGAAAAGTCTTTGTACTTGAGGAAGAGCTCCCCCCACCCCGTTGCCAGGAACTCCCGGATGCGGCGGCGCCCCACCGTCGGGTACCAGAGCCAGTCGTGGTAAATGTTCGAGGCGAGGGGCGCCCAGGCCGCCAGCTTCGTGTGCAGCAGGAGGCGCTCCAGCGGCCTTAAGGGGCCCTTCCGGATCATCTGGTCTCCCCAGATCACCAGGCTCCGCCTCACCCTGAAGCCGAAATCCACCCCCGCAACGTCTTCACCAAGCACCTCGATCTCCTGCGGGTCCGCCACCCCCAGGCCCAGCTCGTGGCAGATGCGCAGGTAAGGGATCTCCAGCGGCCGGAATCCCATGAGCCTGGCCGCGACCGCGTCCAGGGCCACCGAGTCCGCCCCGGCCAGGATGACGTTCTTCACCCGGGGGACCATCGTGCGGGGGCCCGCCCCGTCCCCCGCCACCGTCCCGTCCATCACCCCAAAGATGCCGGTGTGGATCTCCTGCTGGAGGATCATGAGGTCCGCCAGCACCTCGTGGATGTGCTTGTGGCAGTAGTGGCGCACCTCCTGGAGGAGGCCGCCGAAGGAGTTCTTAACGGCTCCGGTGGTGACGCTGTGGCCGTGGGTTTTCATGGTGGGGAGGTGGATCACCTGCTTTCCCAGAAAAAGCTCCGGAATGCAGAACCCCTCCGGAAAGATTTTGTCCAGCATCAAGAGCTTCCGCTGCGGCCGGAAGGGAACCCACTTCACCCCCGGGAGGGGGATGAAGTCGAGGCCGTAGCGGGCGAGGACGGGGAGCCAGGCGTTGTTGGCCGCCCCTTTCAGGGGATCGGTGACGACGGTTTTATTCTCCACAGGGAAAAGGTTTTCCCTCGCAAAGCCCTGCTTGAAAAGATACCGCAACACCCCCTCCAGCTGCCAGGGCTGGGTGGAGCAGGCGGGGAAATACTTCGTCCAGGAGAGGTTGAGCTTGATGATGGTTGGAGCAGCCCGGTCGAGCGCCTGCTCCAGGCCTGCCAGTTCCAGCAGGCGCTCGTAGTCCTCCAGAACGGTTTCCGGACTCGTCCGCAGGACGCAGACGCGCGCTCTTTTCCCGTGCCGTGCCATTCAATCTCCTCCAAACACCACTTCATCAAAACTGCCCTGTTCTGAACTGCCTCTTAAATCAGTTCCACAGGCCGCCGCCTTTTCCTGCCTCCGCCCCCGGCTTTCAACCGGAAAAAGCACCCCATTTTATTTCATCCGCCGCTGCGCCTGAAACGGAGCCCCGGCCAGCGCTCCCTAAACGGGGGCCCCGGGTGGGGCAAGGAGATAGAGAATCAGAAGGCAGGCGAGAATCCAGAGAAGAACCGTCGCCTGGAGGGGGCGGTCGCGCAGGAGCACGTCTTCAGGGGCGCCTCCCCCGTTCTGCTGGTAGACCACGTAGAGGTAGCGGAAGAGGCCGTAGAGGACGAAGGGGATCGTTGCCATGAGCGCCCTCGAAGTGGGGGCAAGGAAGGTGTAGAGGGAGTAAGACAGGATGGTGGCGGAAGTGGCGATGGCCACCATCTGGTCGATGAAGGCGAAAGAGTAGTGATCGAGCGCAGGGCGGTGCCCGGCGGCCGCCCGGCTCAGGAGGTAGAGTTCGTGGCGCCGCTTCCCCAGGGCGAGGAAGAGGGAAAGGAAGACGGTGCAGAGGAAAAGCCAGGGGGAAAGGGAAATACCTGCCGCGGCCGCTCCCGCCGCCACCCGCAGGATAAACCCGGCAGCTATCGTCAGAATGTCGAAAATGACCTGCTCCTTGAGGTAGAGGGAATAGGCGGCCATCAGCACGGCGTAGCCGAGAGCAACGAAACCCAGGGCCGGAGCAACCAGAAAAGAGCCCGCGAGCGCCGTTCCCACCAGGAGGAGGGCGCAAAGGAGGGCGGCCCTCACGGAAATCCGGCCCGCCGCAATGGGGCGGCAGCACTTCACCGGGTGGGCCCGGTCCCGCTCCCGGTCCAGGATGTCGTTGAAAACGTACATCCCGCTTCCAAGCAGGCAGAAGAGAGCAAAGGCCGCTGCCGTCGCCCCCAGCAGGGGAAGCTGAAAAGCGCTGCGGGAAAAAACAAGGGCGGCAAAGACGAAGAAATTTTTCAGCCACTGCTTCGGCCTCAGCATCAGGAAGAAATCCCGGAAGCTATCCCTCACGCGCTACCTCTCCCCGGGTTTCGATCATCCTTCAGGTACGATCACTATTCAACAGAGGGGGATGTTTTACCTTCCGGCGAGACAAAAAAGACGGGAGATGAAGAGCCGGGAGCGGTTCAGCGCTCGTAAGAAGCAACCAGTGTAATCCCCTCGGGGCGCGCCGCTTCCTCTGCCGACGGGTGGACGAGGTAGCCGAACATCACCTTCACGGCCTCCGTTTTAATCTGGGGCATCACCTGCCGCAGGAGGCGCACGAAACTCTTCACTTCCCGGGCATAGATCCGGTGCTTCACCTCTCCCAGCACGGTCACCCTGGCGCCGCCCCGCTTCCCAACCCCGTAAAGGTCGATTTCGTATTCTGTGCCGTTCACGGTAAAATGCCCCCGCTTAAGGCGGTCCACCTTCACCCCCAGGTGCCGCTCGAGGTACCCGGGGAGAACCACGCGGGCGATGTCTTCCAGGCCAAACCCAACCGTTTGAGAAAGGCGCCCAACCTCCTGGCGGGTCTTCTTCACCGCATCTGCAAGCTCGGCGACGGCCCGCTCCAGGCGGCCCATTTCCTGGCGCGTCTCCTTCTGAGCTTCGGCGAGGGCTCTCAGCTCCTCGCGGGTCTCCATGTGCGACTCCACGAGGGCATTCAAGGCCTCGCGGGTTTCCCTGTGAGCCTCAGCGAGAGCTTTGAGCTCTTCGCGGGTTTCCCTGTGGGACTCGGCAAGCTCCGCAAGGGCCCTGTCAAGGCGGGCCACCTCCTGGCGCGTCTCCTTCTGGGCCTCAGCAAGAGCTTTGAGCTCCTCGCGGGTCTCCCTGTGGGACTCGGCAAGGGCTTTCAGCTCCTCGCGGGTTTCCCTGTGGGACTCGGCAAGGGCTTTCAGCTCCTCGCGGGTTTCCCTGTGGGACTCGGCAAGCTCCGCAAGGGCCCTGTCAAGGCGGGCCACCTCCTGGCGCGTCTCCTTCTGGGCCTCTTTTAGAGCCTCCGCCAGCTCCCTGACCGCGCCTTTGAGCTCTTCGAAATCCTGCCTTGTCACCTTAATTTCGGCCATCCGCATGTCGA